>JAOZJV010000190.1:1202-6954 GCA_029935695.1 Candidatus Krumholzibacteriia bacterium
CGAGAAAATTAAGAAGTTCGTGGGCCGGTCGAAATACAAAGGTTGATGAATTTGTCGTCAACCTGGTACAAAAATGGAGTTCGGGCGTGGGCGTTCATTCTGCTCACGTCCGCTGTGCTGCTCAGCGGCTGCACCACTTACAGTGATAAGTTTTCCAATCTTCGTCCTCAATTTGTGGCCGGGCAATATGATGAAGCCCTGACGACTATTGAAGAGGAGAGCGGCAGCAAGGATCGTCTGCTTTACCATCTGGAGCGCGGGCTGATCCTGCATTTCAGCGGGCGTTATGCTGAAAGCAATATTGATTTTGCGGCTGCTGACCGTCTGGCGGATGATCTCTACACCAAGAGTATCAGTGAAGGTGCTCTTTCCCTGATTTCCAATGACAATGCCATCAACTATCGGGCTCGTCCTTTCGAGATGGCCATGGTGCCGTATTACAAGGCGCTCAATTATATTTATCTCGGTGACAGTGAAGGTGCCCAGGTGGAAGCTCGGCGGGCAAGTCTGCTGATGACAAAATACGTCAACGCTACGGTCGAAGGTGTGCGCGATGGTGATGGCGATGTACTCAAGCAGGTTCGAAATAACGCATTTCTCTTGTACAGCGCCGGCATGCTTTATGATTCTGATGGTGAAATAAATGATGCTTTCACATCATATCGTAACGCTGCGGTAGCCTTTCAGACCAACTACCGGATCCTGGATCTGGATATTCCACCCTCTTTGGCTCAGGACCTGGAACGGGTGGCCGGGCGCATGGGGTTTTATGCCGAGCTGGATCAGTTGAAGAAAGACTGTCCCAAGGTTTTTGCCGCAGCAGATCCGGATGTTCCCGATGGTGCCGTCAAAACTCCCGAAGATTATGAAGCCGCCGTCAAGAACAAGGGCTGGCAGGCCGGACATGGGGAAGTGGTTTTCTTTCTTGAGTCTGGTTTTGTGGCGCACAAAACCCAGGTCCGTTTCGATTTCCCCATTTTTGAAGGGGAAACGTATTCAGATTCCGATTATTGGGCCTGGGAGATTTATGCCGGGCTGGGGAATATGCAGGCCTTGGTCAAGGGACGAAAAATCGAATACTGGGTTTCCGTGGCTGCCCCTGAGTTGCAGGATCCGTTGGGGAATATCGGCGGGGCTCGTATCAGCGCCGGGGTGAGCGGGGCCAACGCCGTGACCTATCAGGTTTCAAATCTCAGCCGCAAGGCGCGCATCAATTTTGATGCGGAAAAACCCACTATTTTCTTCAAAACCATTGCCCGTGGTCTGACCAAATATCTGGCCAGTCGGGAGTTGGGTAAAAAGAATGATGTGGCGGGTATATTGGCCAATCTTTTTGGTGCAGCCACCGAAAGTGCCGATACCCGCAGCTGGTTGACTTTGCCCGAGAACATTCACATGGCCCGCATGAGTTTGCCAGCCGGAACTTATGATTTGAAGGTTGATATTCTGGACCGAAAAGGGAAGGTTTTGACGACTCAACTTGTTCCAGCGGTGGAAGTTAAAGCTGGCAGTTGGCAGTTTGTTTCACGCCGGGTCTTTTGATTCCTAATTGGGGAATCTGAATTCTTCAACACTCATGCCGGTAAATTCTGTGTGTCCCTGCTGTAGCCGAAGATCTAAAAGAAGCTCTGAAATTCTCCTTTTCTGGTTTCTTGTCAGGGTTGTTTTCCAGCTTTGAATTTCCTGGGCCGACGCTTGGCGGCCAAGGATACCCACATAAAGAGAACCCACGAAACCTTCCAGGGAATTGCCCGATTTCTGCCAATAGTTTTCCGATGCAAAATACTCTATGCGGCTTTTCATATCTTCAGGCCAGTCAGTCCAGTGTTTTGAATCCGGGGGAGGCAATTCTTCTCCAGTGCTGGCCAAACGTTTTTGGCTTTCCGCACTGGTGAGGAACATAGAGGCCCAGGTGCCGGGCCGGGCTTCTTCCACCAGCTCACACCAGGTTTGCAACTCCTGGGGCAGAACCTCGCGGCCGATGGTTTGGGGATAAACAAATTCAATAAATTCGGCAGGATCGTTGATGGGAGAATCATCCGCCAAAACCATCATCGCTTCCCAGCGCACATAGCCGGGACCCACACGCATGTGACGGGTCAAATCATCGGGCAGGAATTGACTGAAAGTGGTGGCGCACAAACCCATGACCAAAGCCAGTTGCCACAGCTTGCGACCGTTTTGAAATTGATGTCCCCAGATGAGCATGCCGGCGAAGGTGATCAGCATGATCAGGGGGTTGGGCCAATGGATCAGGGAAAAAATCAGAGCCGATAGCAAGGTTGTGTTCTCAGAGGAAACACCCATGGCCCGCAACCGGGTGGCAGGGATGTGAAGGAAAACCGTGAGCTGAAGGAAGGCATAAAGGGGATACAGGAGAAGGGAATATGCGCTGGCTTTCAGGTCGGGAGAAATACCCATGGTGAGGCCTATGATCACCGGCAAAAGGATCAGACTGGTGTCCATCAAGACGGTTGATTTTGTTTGTTGCCAATACCCTTTGGAGATGGGACCTGGGCTGCGGCGGCGGAAATACCAAACGCCAGCCAGGAAAACCAGGCCTAATACGAGGGCCCGGATGTCCGGTCGACCAGTGGGTAACAGGAACCATACGAATGCAAAAAGCAGGGGGTAAAACAGTAAAAGTTCGGCAAATGGTCGGGCTCGGTTGCCCTGCCGGGCCGCGCTGCTCAAAACAAACAAGGAGAGGGCCATCAGCACTGCCAACACCAAAGCAATGGGCGCCGTCATGGATACAGCTGCTGGCCAGGTATCCCAAGTGGGCCAGGCGACGGTTTTTTCCACGGGAGCCAGGCGCACCACCAAACCAGCGGTCAGCACCGCAACACAGGTGATCAACCAGGTGATGGCCAGAAGCAGGGGTGATCGGGACAAGATGCTTGCCTTGGGTTGGGGTGAGGTGGAGTTTCATTCAAAAGAGTAACGCTTTGGGGCCTTTCGGCCAAGACCTGTAATTCTTCCGGAATGGACACCCCAAAAAGGGCCCAAAGTGTGTTAATATCCCCGTAATTGAAGCAAATCACCAACTGCTGGGTTCAACCAGGAGGCAGACATGCATCGCCAATTCCAAATTCTCGTCCTGCTATCTCTTCTCCTCTGCAGCGCCACTGCATCCTTCGCGCAATGGGGTTTGGCCGGCAGCTCCACTTCCGATTCGGTGAGTCTCTTCACCTGGGATTACGAAACAGATTCATTTACCTTCACCGACCCCATCGATCTGGGCCAGTATGGCAACTATCCATACGATGCGGTCAAACGTCCTTTTCCTGCCGATGAGGTCTGGGTTCCCGGCGCATCAGGAGACGGGGTTGTGGTCATTGATGAAACTGGCACCGTAATCCATGAAATCCCCACCAGCGAATATCCTGTGTCCGTTGCCTTCAATCCCACCAAGAACATTGCACTGGTCAGTTGCCGTGACGGCGATTGTCTGGACATCATCGACACCAATACTTACCAGGTCATAGGCAGCCTGGACATTCCGAACACCAACCTGGGGCCGGGAAATATTGTGTTTGATGTGCTGGGCAGTCGGTTTTTCATGGCCGCCTGGTATGACGACGATATTTTTGAGATTTCCGATGATGGGCTGGATATCATCAATCGGGTGGACGCGGGAAACAGCCTCTGGCAGGTGGCCATTGACCCCAATTTCCCTGGTTATCTTTTCGTGACCGACCGTGGCACCGACCAGTTGCGGGTGCTCAATCCGGAAACCCTGGCCCAGGTCCAGGCCATCGATGTGGGAGACGATCCCTGGGGATTGGATGTCGATGCAGCCCTGGTGGTGGTTACGTGCGAAGACAGCGGCGATGTGTTCATCATCAACGCGGTGACTTTTGAGGTGACGGAAATTCCCCTGCCCGCCGGCGCCGATCCCCGGGATGTTTCCATTGCCACGGGTTGGGTGAGCATCGCAGGACGCGAACTGTTGGGGGCGGTGGCTTACGTTGCCGGGGGCCGGACATTGGATGGCGATCCCATGTACGTCATCGATCTGTATGACGGGTCCATCCTTTATGATTTGGATGTGCCTGGGACCAATACCAATGTGGTGGCAGTGGAGGCTCAATGGCCTATACCCTCGGCGGTAAACGACTTGCCGGCTGCTGCTGCGCTGCAGCTGATGGTGTCGCCAAACCCGTTTAACCCCATGACCCAAATTAACTTCCAACTGGAGGCCGAGGCTCCGGTGCGGTTGTGCGTGTTTGATGTTTCAGGCCGGCTGGTGCGCACCCTTGGGGTGGAAACCCTGCCATCGGGAGCTCATCAATTCACCTGGGATGGGCGCAATCAGGGTGGACGGCAATCACCGAGCGGCACTTACATGGTCATGATTCAGGTTGGTGATCTGGTCACCGGGACCAAGGCCGTGCTGGTGAAATAGGAGGCGTCTTTTCATTCCTGTTTCCCTGAGGCCCGCCGGGAGTTAGTATTGTAGCCAGTGCAATAAACCCCAACTTAAGAGGTCTCTGTGTGGAAGAGCACGTGCAACATCTGATCGAAAAGATCCGTGACTCCATCATCGGCGATGATCGTGCTCTTGACGGGCCCTACGGCACCCGCCGCATGACCTATGCCGACTACACTGCCAGTGGTCGTTCCCTGGGTTTTATTGAAGATTTTATCCGTGATGAAGTCTTGCCTCTTTATGCCAACACCCACACCGAAACCTCCAGCACCGGACTGCAAACCACACGCTTTCGTGAAGATGCCCGGCGTATCATTCTGGAGGCCTGTGGTGGCTGCGAAGAAGATGTGGTTATTTTTTCGGGCAGTGGGGCCACGGGGGCCATCAACAAGCTGATCGAAATTCTGAACCTGCGCATTCCCTGCAATCTGGACCAGGATTATGACCTGTCCCAATGCATTCCTGCAGAGAAGCGGCCCGTGGTTTTTATCGGTCCTTACGAACACCATTCCAATGAGCTGCCCTGGCGTGAAAGCATCGCCGATGTGGTGACTATTGCCGAAGATGCCGATGGTCAGATTGATCAGGAACATCTGAAGCGGGAGTTGATCAATTACGGCACCCGGCCTTTGATCATCGGCAGTTTTTCGGCCGCCAGCAATGTCACCGGTATTGTCTCGGACACCGAAGGTGTGTCCCGTCTGCTGCACAGCCACGGGGCACTGGCCTTCTGGGATTTTGCTGCCGCTGCTCCTTATGTGAAAATTGAAATGGGTTCCGGTGATGAACCGGGCTGCAGTCCTCTGGGCTACAAGGATGCTATTTTCCTTTCACCCCATAAATTTATCGGCGGTCCCGGCACACCTGGCATTCTGCTGGTGAAGCGCAAACTGCTGACGAACCTGGTGCCATCGGTGCCCGGCGGTGGCACGGTGTCGTATGTGAGCCCTGAAGCCCACACCTACCTGACCGATTCTGCTCACCGTGAAGAAGGCGGCACTCCGGCCATCATTGAAGCCATCCGGGCCGGACTGGTTTTTCACTTGAAAGAGGCCGTGGGGGCCGATTGCATTGAAAAACTGGAACACAGTTTCGTGGAGAGGGCCACAGAGGCCTGGTCGAAAACCCCGAACATCCAGGTCCTGGGCAATCTTGGGGCCCAGCGTTTATCGATCGTTTCGTTCGTCATCCGGCATGGTGATGACCAGGTGCTGCACCATAATTTTGTCGTCGCATTGCTGAATGATCTTTTCGGTATCCAGGCCCGGGGCGGATGCTCTTGCGCAGGTCCCTACGGGCATCGCCTGCTGGGAATCGACC
>JAOZJV010000743.1 GCA_029935695.1 Candidatus Krumholzibacteriia bacterium
CCACAGGCTCTGAGGCCCTGGAATTGTTGCAGGCCCGGCGCTTCGACATGGTCATTGCCATGTCCCGTCTTGGTGATATGGTGGTCACCGAGCTCGCCGGTCTGATCAAGGCCGATTTTCCTGATCTGCCCATTTACAACCTGGCTTTTAATCCGCGGGAACTGGCTCACATTCAGGCCACTGAAGGCTGCGAAAGCATTGACCGGTTCTTTCTCTGGTCTGGCGATGCCCACCTGCTGCTGGCCATGATCAAATTTTGTGAAGATGGCTTGAATCTGGAACATGATACACGGTATGGCGATGTGCGCTGCATTCTGCTGATCGAAGATTCAGTGCGATTTTATTCTCTCTACCTGCCTCTGCTTTACGTGGAAATTCTGGAGCAAACCCAATCTCTGATGGATGACGGCATCAACCTCACTCATCGTCTGTTGCGACTGCGGGCCCGACCCAAAATTCTCCTGGCCAACACCTTTGAAGAGGCCTGGGATTATTACGGGAAATACAAGGATTCTCTGCTCGGCGTCATCAGTGATGGGCGCTTCCCCTGGAAAGGCGTTGAGCGGGAAGATGCGGGAGTGGAGTTCATCCGACGGGTCAAATATGTGGATCCCAATACGCCCGCGGTGTTGCAGTCCAGCAATCAGGATCTTGAAGAAACGGCTAATGAAGTCGGCGCAGGATTCATCCAAAAAAATTCTTCATATCTGCTGTCCAGGTTGCGCCGTTTCATGTTGGCCAATTTTGGTTTTGGCAGTTTCATTTTTCGTTTGCCCGATGGCACAGAAGTGGGCAGGGCGGCCAACCTGAAAGAACTGATCCGCATGCTGCGCACTGTGCCGGCCGAGTCGGTTCGGCACCATGCCACCAACGATCATTTCAGCAACTGGATGCGCGCCCGCACCGAATTTCCCCTGGCCGCCCGTATTCGTCCCCGCAAAGTTACCGAATTCAAAAACGATGAAGAGCTGAGGCAATTTTTACTGCAAACCATCGGCCGGTTCCGTGAAGAGCGGACCCGGGGTGCCATTGCCGATTTTTCCCGTCGTCAGTTTGATTCCGGTAGCCGTTTTGTCCGTATTGGCGGTGGTTCTCTCGGCGGCAAAGGCCGTGGTCTGGCTTTCATGAATTCCATTCTCCACAAGTACCAGGTGACCAATCGCTTCGCTGGTGTGTCCATCGAAGTACCGCCCACCGCAGTGGTGGCTTCGGATGTGTTCGATACTTTCATGAATGCCAATGGTTTGGGTGATAAGGTTCTGGATGATATCAGTGAGGATGAAGTGACCCGCCTGTTTCTGGAAGCCAAGCTACCCAGTGAAATCTACGGCGATCTGGAGGCTTTTCTGGATGAGATTCGTTATCCTCTGGCCGTGCGTTCCAGCAGTCTGCTTGAAGACAGTCAGTTCCAGCCTTTTGCCGGGGTGTACCGAACCTACATGCTGCCCAACAATCATGAAGATTTAAAAGTGCGCCTGGACCAACTCTGCGACGGCATCAAACTGGTATACGCTTCGGCTTACAGCCGTGCCGCCAAAAGTTATATCGAGGCCACGGGCAACCGCATCGAAGAAGAAAAAATGTCGGTCATACTGCAGCAGATGGTGGGCCGTGGTTACGACAACTTCGACTATCCTCATTTTTCGGGAGTGGGGCATTCGTCCAACTTTTATCCCGCTGCCGGCATGAAGCCTGAAGAGGGTGTCGTCACCGTGGCCCTGGGATTGGGCCGGACTGTGGTTGAAGGCGGCAAGGCTTTGCGCTTCAGCCCTCATCACCCGGAAGTCTTGCCCCAGTTCGGCACTATCAACGATTGGCTCCAGAACAGCCAACGCAAATTTTTTGCCGTTGATATCAGTGACCCCGATGCTTATCCAGGGGCGGACGACAGTTTCAACCTGGCCCTGCTGGATCTTGCCGATGCGGAAAAGCACGGCACTCTTGAACCCATCGGCTCGGTT
>JAOZJV010000744.1 GCA_029935695.1 Candidatus Krumholzibacteriia bacterium
CAGCTTTTCGGCAGCAATTTCCTGGCGGCTGTTGCCGAGAATAGCTTCATGATCCAGGCCCACAGTGGTCAGCAGGAAGGCTTCGGCCGGAAGGGCGTTGGTGGCGTCAAGACGACCGCCCAAACCCGTTTCGCAGCAAAAGAAATCGGCCTCCTCATCCACCGCAACCTGCACGGCCAAAGCGGTGAGAGTTTCGAACCAGCTGGCCTCGTGTTTTTCGGTCAGGGGTTTGATGGCTGCCACCCGGCGGGCAAAATCATCTGCGGCAATGGGAATGTCGTTGATGCAGATGCGCTCATGCACACCCAGCAAATGAGGGCTGGTGAAGGTGACGACCTTGTAGCCCGCCTCTTGCAACAGATGCGCCAGAATGCGGGTGGTGCTACCCTTGCCGTTGGTGCCGGCCACCACCAGGGTGCGCAGTTTTTTTTCGGGATGGCCGAGCTCGCCCAGCAACCCTTGAATGCGCATCAGGCCCGGCCGGATACCAAAACGGTTCAGGCTGAAAAGCCAGCGAGTGGGCTCGTCTGCGGCGGTGAAAGGGGGGGCCAAATCAACACCCACCCCGGGTTCGCCGGGGTGGGATTGGGAATTTTCAGGACGGGGAATGCCCAGAGACATACTTTCAGCCCCGGGGCGGGCGCCGAACCGACACATCCCGCCCGTCGACGAACCAGTGCAGGGTTCGTTCGAGGGTATCCTTCAGATCCTTGCGTTCAGTGATCATGTCCACCATGCCGTGTTCCTTCAGGAATTCCGAAGACTGGAATCCTTCAGGCAAATCACCGCCGATGGTTTGCTTGATCACCCGCGGGCCGGCAAAGCCAATCAGCGCCCCCGGCTCGGCCACATTGATGTCGCCAAGAGTGGCGTAACTGGCCGTCACTCCGCCGGTGGTGGGGTTGGTCAGCAAGCTGATGAACGGGATGCCTTCCTTGCGCAACCGAGCCAGCACCGCGCTGGTTTTGGCCATCTGCATCAGCGAGAGCAAACTCTCCTGCATGCGCGCGCCACCACTGCGGCTCAAAATAATGGCCGACTCCCGGTGCTTCAGGCTGTCGAGCAGGGCCCGGGCAATTTTCTCGCCCACCACCGAGCCCATGCTGCCGCCCATAAAGGTGAAATCCATGATAGACACGGAAACGGGAATCATGCCGATCTGGCCCCGTCCCGTGATCACGGCATCTTCCTTGCCCGTCTTCTGCCGGGTGGCCTTGATCCGGTCCTTGTAACGCTTGGAATCCTTGAAATCCAAAGCGTCAACACTGGTCAGCCCCATGTGGGTTTCCTGCCAGGTGCCCTCATCAAAGAGCAGCTTGATGTATTGCTCTGTGCTGAAGGGCAAATGATGACCACAACTGCCGCACACCCACATGTTGCGATCCAACTCGCGGTGGTACAGCACTTCCGAACAACTGGGGCACTTGCGCCACAGATTGTCGGGGATGTCTTTTTTTTGATTAGCCAAGGCTTTAATTCCCTTAGCGGCCTGAGTCAACCAGGACAAGGTGTCCTCCTTGAATATCATCGGCAGGAGTATCCCACCGAAGCCAACCAGAGCCCGAACTGGGCCACTGGAAAATAATCCCTCTCAGTCTGCCTAAATTAGCCCTTAATGAGCTTGGGGCATAGCCCTTATTCATGTCTGATGAAATTGTTTACCCGCTCACCAGATCAGAGCAGACCGCCGTCATGATGATGGCATCCTCCCCATCTTCCTGATAATACCCCTGTCTGACGCCTGTTTCGGCAAAATGGTGGTGCCGATAGAACGCCCGGGCCCCCTCATTGCTGCGCCTCACTTCGAGAGTTATTTCCACCTGGCCAGCTTCGGCCGCCAACCGGGCGGCAGCCATGAGCAAGCCTGTGCCCACACCCCGGCGCAGATAATGGGGGTCCGTGGCGATGTTCAGAATGTGCAGCTGATCCACCATCCGCCAGGCCATGAGGTAGCCGCA
>JAOZJV010000191.1 GCA_029935695.1 Candidatus Krumholzibacteriia bacterium
TAGTTGAAAAACGGAATAATATTTTCCCAACGACTACGCCATGTTTTGACGACCATCGGGAACCGGTCTCCGTACTTGGCCTCGAAGGCATCCAGAGCCGTTTCTGCGGCCTCAGCGGTTGGCGCCTTGTAGATGGTCTTCAAGTCCTTGGCGACAGCCTTCTTGTCCTTCCAGCCAACGTAGTTCAGTGAATTGCGAATGATGTGGACTACGCACAGCTGAACCTCGGTTTTGGGGAACACGCTTTCGATGGCTTCGGGAAAGCCCTTCAGGCCATCGACGGACGCAATCAAGATGTCTTCAACGCCACGGTTTTTCAGATCGGTCAAAATGTTCAACCAAAACTTTGCGCCCTCTTCTTCACCAATCCAGAGCCCCAGAAGCTCTTTGTTGCCTTCAAGATTGATGCCTAAGGCGAGGTAGACCGCCCGGTTCTGAACGCGACCATCAGTCCGGATTTTCATATGGATCGCGTCCATAAAAACCACTGGGTAGACAACGTCAAGGGGGCGGTTTTGCCATTCCTTGAAGTCTGCCAAAACTGCATCAGTGACCTTCGAAATCAGCGCTGGCGAAACTTCAGTGTTATAGACCTCCAGGAGTTGTTCCTGAATTTCTCGAACAGTTTGACCCCGGGAATAGAAGAACAAAACCTTTTCGTCAAAGCCCTTTAGCCGAATTTGGCGCTTTTGTACCAGCTGGGGCTCAAAAGTTGAGTTCCGATCGCGAGGCACTTCTATCTCAAATTTGCCAGCATCGGTAATCACGCTTTTGCGGCCGGGGCCATTGTAACTGTTCCCGGAATTGTCACCGGTGCCGTCATGTTTTTCATAACCAATGTGGTCTACCATCTCGGCCTCGAGGACGCGCTCGATGAAGCGCTTCTGAAGCTCCTTCAGTAGCGAGCCGTCTTGCAAAATCTCCGCAGCGGTGGTGTTTTCGGTTAGGGCATCCAACGCCGCGTCCAACTTGTCTTTTTTCTTCTTTGCCATGGTTTCTCCTTTGGGGGATTATACACCATGGCCATTTACACAGTTATAATTACACACTCGAATGTGATGGCGGCACCAACTGGGTTTACTTCAATGAACCCACACCCGGCGCCTCCAACACTGGCATCAGCGATGTGCCAGCCCTGGGGTCAGTGACCGTTATGAATCCCAACGTGCCAAATCCTTTCAATCCCCGAACAACCTTGTCTTTCCTTTTACCCAGCGAAGGACGGGTTCGTCTTGAGGTTTTCGATGCTCGAGGGGCGCGTCTGGTCCAACTGATGGATGAAGTACGACAGGCCGGCATTCACGAGATTGTCTGGGATGGCACCGATTCCCGCGGTATGGTCATGCCCTCTGGGGTTTACTTTTCCCGCCTGGGTTTCGCTGGTGAGACCTTGACCGGCCGGATGACACTTGTGAGATGAGTTTTCAGGGACGTTGAGTTCCCCCCGGCGGGAAAAACGGCGGAGAGTGATTTCTCCGCCGTTTTTTAATTTCCGATTATTTACAGGTACCAATTAAACTGAACCGGACAAGATCAAAAAAGCCTCCCCTGATCCAGCTCAGCAATAGGCTTATAACTAAACCGATGAATAGCACAAGGCCCCAACTTCTTCAGAGCCTCCTGATGAACAGCAGCCCCGTACCCTTTATTCTGCCCAAATCCATACCCAGGGTACATCCGGTCATAAGAAACCATAATCCGATCCCTGAAAACCTTAGCCAGAATACTGGCCGCCGCAATGGCAGCACTGGTCCCATCACCTTTGACGACAGCTCGGGCCGGAATATCCAGCACAGGAGTCTGAGTCCCATCAATCAGCACCAGCTCAGGCACTGTCGTCAGCTTCAGCACCGACCGCCGCATGGCCAAAAGTGACGCCTGCAAAATATTAATCCGATCAATAACACCTGCTGAAACAGCACAAGCGCCCCAACAGAGGGCGCTTGTCCTAATTTCTCCACAAAGGGCTTCACGCCGCTTCGCACTGAGTTTTTTACTGTCATCAAGTCCTTCCGGAAACCAGCCGTCAGGAAGGATGACCGCGGCGGCAACCACCGGACCAGCCCAACACCCGCGACCCGCTTCATCAGCACCGGCCAGAATATGGCGGCGATGGTCCGATTGCTCCTGGTCGTAAAGAACCAGTGGCGACTGGGCGGCAGACAAGACTCCGTCTACCGGCGTGCTTCGCGAATTCTCGCCTTACGACCTGTACGACCACGCAGGTAGTACAGCTTGGAACGACGAATCCGGCCACGCTTTTTCACGGTGATGGAATCAACGTTGGGACTCTCCACGGGGAAGATACGCTCGACAGCAATGCCGCCGGTGATCTTACGCACGGTGATGGTTGATTCGGTTCCAGTTCCCTTGCGGGCGATAACCGCGCCAATGAAATTCTGGATACGGCTTTTGCCACCTTCGGTGATCCGCACGGCAACATTGATGGTATCACCAATGCCGAAGTCGGGAAGATCATCCCGCAGGCTGTCAGCCCTCATTTGTTCGATGATGTTCATTTCGTCCTCCAGGCCCGGAAACTTATCCAGGCTAAACTGCCCACCAGCGGGGAGCGCATCATGGCGCGACCATGGCCGAGCGTGAATTCGGTGCCGGATTCGACCCGGACAACCGATGTTACAAACCTATTTTGCTTTCCCTGGCTGCTGATCATTCACCTGATCATTCAGCAGTTCGGGTCGGCGTTCCTTCGTGCGTTTGGCTGCCTCTTCGGCGCGCCACTTCTCTATGTTGGCATGGTGCCCCGAGAGAAGGACCTCGGGCACCTCCAGCCCCCTGTATTCAGGAGGTTTGGTGTACCATTGACAATCCAGACCGCCACCACGCTGCTCCGTAAAGCTGTCGTTGTTGGCGCTGTCGCTGTTGTGCAGCACTCCGTCCAGACGTCTGACCACTGCATCGGCCATGATCAGTGCCGGTAGTTCTCCTCCGGTCAGGACATAATCCCCGACGGAGATTTCCCGGTTCACGACCAACTCGCGGGCTCTTTCGTCGATGCCCTTGTAGTGGCCGCAGATGATGATCAACTCACCTTTATCCCGCAGCTCATCAAGCAGCTCAAGAGTGAGAGCCTCGTCAAAAGTCTCGCCCTGGGGCGTGGTCAGAATAACCGTGGCATCATCGTGCACCCGGCACGACTCCACCGCTTCGACCACAGGCCCGGCCATCATGATCATGCCCGCTCCGCCACCGTAGGCTTTGTCGTCCACGGTGCGGTGCTTGTCGGTGCTGAAGTCGCGGATGTCCACCACTTCATACCGAACCTGACCCTGACGTTCAGCGCGTCCAGCCATACTGGTTTCCAGAACGGTGCGAACCATGTCCGGAAACAGAGTGAGCACCTTGATGACGGGTGCTTCAACCGGCTTGGACATCCAGCAGCCCTTCCGGTGGATCGATGATCAGGTCGCCTTCGAGAGAGTCGTTCATCTCCAAAATGGGACTGACGGCGGGAATCAGGATTGCCTTATCCCCTTCACCAATCACCAGCAGATGCACTCCTCCAGCCAACCTCACTTCGTCCACAATGCCCACCGACTTTCCATCAGTGGTGCGAACTTCCCGGCCCAGAAAACGGAAGGCAAGGCCTGCGTCCGGTCGGGGAAATCCGTCGTCATCGTAGCTGGAGCGAAGAAAGCCCAACTCGCGTCCGATCATGGCTTCGGCGGCGTTGCGATTATGCACACCGTCGACCGAAACCGCGACACAGCTGCCAGCCTGGCGATAGCGTCTGATCCCGGCTTCGCTTCCGTCCTGCCACACCACGAAGGGTGAATCCAGAAGTTCATCGAAGTAGTCCAGAAAAGGGTAGAACTTCAGTTCACCCTTCAGACCGATGGCTTTGACCACCTGTCCCACGCTGACAAAAACACCTGCATCACTCGACAATTTCCAACCCAACCCGTTGTTCAGTGTTGGCGCTGGCCGCAGTCAGCAAAGTGCGCAGGGCCCGGGCGGTTTGACCACCCTTGCCGATGACTTTGCCAAGGTCTTCCTGATGCACGCGCACCTGGAAAACATCGCGGTCCTGACGGCGAACCACGTCGATGGTTACGTCGTCGGGATGCTCCACAAGGTTGATCACCACAAAGGAGATGAGTTCGAGAACCCGCTCCTGGCCGATGTTCAACTCTTCGTCCTGAGGCAAACCGTTGTCGCCGGGTGATGTTTCTTCCCGGGGCTCGCTCATTTTTCTTCTTCCTTGTTCTCTTCTTCAGCAGGAGCTTCATCAGCTGCAGCCTCTTCGGCAGGAGCTTCTTCAGCAGCGGCAGCAGCAGCAGCGGCGGCCTCTTCCTCTTCTTTGGCCTTGGCAGCAGCTGCTTCTTCGTCAGCCTTGGCCTTGGCAGCGGCAGCTTCTTCATCAGCTTTGGCCTTGGCGGCGGCAGCTTCTTCTTCGGCCTTGGCTTTGGCTTCTGCTTCTTCGGCTGCCTTGGCGGCGGCAATCTTCTTGGCGGCGGCATCAACCCGGGCAGCGTTACGCTTTTCCACGTTGGCCTTGAATTCTGTCATTTTGGCTTCCACGTCAGTTTCGGTGGTGCCAGCTTTGATCAGAGAAAATTTGTAAAGAATACCTTCATTGCGCAGCAGGCTCTTAGCCGTTGGGCTGAGGGTTGCGCCTTTGTGCAGCCAGCTGATGATGTCGCTATCATTCAGCTCTACAGTGTGAGGGTCGGTGAAGGGATTGTAATAACCAAGATTTGCCAAGTAGGCGCCATCACGGCGTTTGCGGCTGTCGAGAACGACCAGGCGATAGAAAGGACGTTTTTTGCGGCCCATGCGGGTCAATCGGATTGTTGTAGACACTTATCAACCTCCAGTTGATTGGTTTCGCCCCGCGCACCATGCGCCAGGCGTTCGTTTGCCGGGCATTTCTGCCTGGCCAGCCAACAGAACAGCTCGGTCAACCACCGAACATGTTCTTACCAAACTTCTCAAGTCCGCCGGCGGCATTGATCTGTTTCATCATGCGCCGCATATCGCGGTACTGCTTGAGCAGCTTGTTGACCTGTGAGACCGTGGTCCCACTTCCGCGGGCAATACGTTTGCGCCGCGAACCGTTGATGATGTCGGGATCCCGACGTTCGGCCAGGGTCATGCTCTGGATCAGGGCTTCGGTCTTGGCGAACTGTTTGTCGTCAATGTTGGCCTTGTCCATCATGTCCCCGTTCATGCCGGGCAACATCTTGAGCACACCCTTAAGTGAGCCCATCTTCTTCATTTGCTGAATCTGCTTCAGAAAGTCCTCGAGGGAGAATTGTCCCTCGGAGAACCGGACAGCCATGTCTTCGGCGTCCTCCATATCCATTTTATCTTCGGCCTGCTCGATGAGGGTGAGCATATCGCCCATGCCCAGTATCCGGCCGGCCATGCGGTCAGGGTGAAAGACCTCAAGGTCCTCCATCTTTTCCCCAACACTGATCATTTTAATGGGGCGCCCGGTAACTTCCAGCACACTGAGAGCCGCGCCACCGCGGGCATCGCCATCCATTTTGGTCATGATGGCGCCGTCGAAGCCCACCTTTTCGCCGAAGGTCGAGGCCACACTCACGGCTTCCTGGCCGATCATCGCATCGAGCACCAACAGCTTCTCGTTCATGCTGACGGCTTTTTCAATCGCCTGCAGCTCGCCCATCAGGACGTCATCAATGTGCAACCGGCCGGCGGTGTCGACGATCATCACGTCGCACTTGTTATCCTTGGCCTTGCGCAGTCCCATTTTGACAATCTGGCCCGCATTGTCGCGTTCGCGGTCGCTGTGAACAGGCACGTCGATGGAGTCGCCGATGACGTGCAACTGATCAATGGCCGCCGGACGGTAAATATCCGCCGCGACCAACAGGGGATTGCGCCCCTCTTTTTTCAGCTTGCGGGCCAATTTGCCACAAAACGTTGTTTTACCGGAGCCCTGCAGGCCCATAACCATGACCGTGGCGATGCCGTCCTTGGCCCCTTCGGACTCAAGGTTCATCTCTGCCGTGTGACCGCCAAGCAAAGCAGTGAGCTCTTCATTGACGATTTTGACCACCTGCTGAGCAGGTGTCAGGCTGCCGAGAACATCCTGGCCCAGAGCCTTTTCACGGATGTTACCCACCAGCTTTTTGGCCACGGCATAATTTACGTCAGCCTCAAGCAAAGCCAGACGGACTTCACGCAGAGCTTCTTTGACGTTGTCCTCGGTCAAACGAGCCTGACCAGCCAATTTTTTCATGGTTTGGTCGAGGCGTTTGGTCAGTTCCTGGAACAAGGCTTCCTCCGGAATATTCCTGGCAGGGCCCAAAAAACAGGGTCCCAGCACGGAAAAACACAGAATGGCACCACGACCTATCCGAACCTTTTTCGCAAGAGGCCAGATACGTGGAGTTCATTATGTTGATATTTTACAAACAGTTAACAGGAAAAACATACAAACAGAGCCGTCAAAACGACTCCGGTTGCGAGTTCCTGCTGGAGGTGGAAATTAAGCAATTAGGGGCAAAATGGCAAGGAAAGGGTTCAAACAGAGCCCTGCCCCATGCTTCTGCCCCATCAACGGTAAATAGTCTTCACCTGGTCCAGAGTGTTGACAGCACTGCGCGCCGTATCCCACCCTGAGACCCGGGCCATCATCCACCAGAAAGCCTTGCCTTTGAGATAGCAATTGAAGCAGTGGCTGTGGGCGCAGGATCCGCAACCTGGGCATTCGTTTTCTGTGCACCAGTCGGCGCACCAGCCACACCCGTCACTCTCATTCGGATAGTAGACTCCCGCAGGATCCCAACTTTCGATATCAGCAAAATCAAACAGGATTTTGCCATTGGAGGCGCAGTATTCACGGATCTGATTGTTGTTCTGGTAAAGCGTACCGTCGGTGCCGCCTCCGGCGAGGTGGCCAGTCATGTAAATGAAAACAACATCAGGAAAGTCCAATTCA
>JAOZJV010000192.1 GCA_029935695.1 Candidatus Krumholzibacteriia bacterium
AATGACATCATTCAATGAGAGGCATGAAGGTACACAGATTGAGCCTGCCCAACCAGCAGAAACTGCAGGGTTTAAATATCAGGATTACGGTTCCGTCGGTGCCCATGGGTATCTGGAAATGACGCGGCAGTGGATCCAGAAGTATGGAGAAAATTCACCATGAAGATAACCATCACCACCCTTGTGATTCTGGTGTCTTTGCTCCTGGTCGGTTTGCGCATGCGCGGCTTTTTTTCCGCCCATATCAACTATGCTTCCGGTGAGATAAGCAACTCCCTTTACGATCTGAAAACCAAAACCCTCGCGGGGGAGCCCGTTGACCTGGGCATGTACCGCGGTCAGGTGGCTTTGGTGGTCAACACCGCCAGCAAGTGCGGTTTGACGGGGCAATATGCAGGGATTGAAGCGCTCTATAAGGAATTATCAAACAAAGGCTTTGTCGTGCTGGGTTTTCCGGCCAATGATTTTTTGAAACAGGAGCCAGGAACAGCCGAAGAAATTGCCCAGTTCTGCACGGAAAATTACGGGGTCAGTTTTCCCATGTTTGCGAAAACAAAAGTGAAGGGTGAGCAGTGCAGCGAAATCTATCGTTTGCTCGCCGCCGAACTGGGTGAACCCAGCTGGAATTTCACCAAATACCTGGTGGCCAAAGATGGCCATGTGGTGGCGCGTTTCGATCCCCAGATCAAGCCGGATCATCCTCAATTGCGCACAGCTGTTGAGCGGGAGCTGGCCGTTGAATAACCTGCCTTCCTCATCCCTGAAGGACCACTACCATCAACCTGATTTGACGGCTCGTATTGCCAAAGCCTTGCAGGATGCCGGCATGGATCTGGGTCATCTGCAATGCAGTGATTTGGAACTTTTGGATGAATTCCACATTCGGGGCAAACAAGCCACCCGCGATCTGGCAGTACTGGCTCGCTTGCAAAACAACCACCAGGTTCTGGATCTGGGCTGCGGTATTGGCGGACCAGCCCGGTTTCTGGCTCAGGAATTTGGGTGCCGGGTGCTGGGACTTGATCTGGTGGCATCCTACTGCGAAGCCGCTACCGAGCTAACCCGGCTGACGGGACTGGCCGATCTGGTCCGTTTTCAGCAGGGAGATATGGGTGAGATGCCCTTGGCCAACCATGCATTTGACCGAGTCTGGTCCCAGCACAGCTTGATGAATATCCCCAACCTTGAAACTCTTGCCGCAGAAGTGAAACGTGTATTGCGTCCTGACGGCAAGGCTGTTTTTTACGAAGTGTGTGCAGGAAACGGCACACCGGTTCATTTGCCCGTGGCCTGGGCCAGCATCCCGGAACAAAGCCATCTGCGCAGGGCCGAAGAATTGCGTAATATCCTTGTGAACGCCGGAATGGTTGAAGAAGTCTGGGAAGACGTGACTGATGTCTCTCTGGCCTGGCTCGACGCCGTGGTGGCCAACCTGAACAACCAACCTGCGGACAGCCGTCCGCGACCGGGTCTGGGTTTACTCATGGGAAAAAATGCTGCCCTGAAAAGTAAAAACCTGGGACGCAATCTGCGCGAAGGTCGCATCGTGGTGGTGCGGGGTGTTTTTAAAGTGGGTTGATGGCCACTTGCTGCTCTACAAATTCCACTGCCCGCTTCTCACTCCAATATTCACCGCCAGGCAGATGAAACCCCACGTGCCCGCCATGCTGTGGTGTTTCCAGATGGAAAAACTCTGAGGCCTGAGCTATCTCCCGAGGGTAAGACCCGGGCCCCAGGAAAGGATCATTCAGGGCGCTCAAAAGCAGGCTGGGTGTTTTGATGGACGGTAGAAACTGCAAGGCGCTGCACTGGCTGTAATAATCATCCGCAGAGGCAAACCCACTCAGCGGGGCAGTGTAAGCATCATCAAAGTCCTTCAGTGATTTCACTCCGGAGAGAAGAGAAATATCGATTTTATCGGGAAAGAGCGGGGCTTTTTCAACAATCTTGGCCGATAATTTCCGTAGAAAACGTTTGCTGTAGGGCCAATTTCCGGGCTGGGCCAGCAGCTTGGTGGTTTCGGCCAGATTCACGGGAACGGAGATGGCCACAGCGGCCTTAATGCCCGGTAAAACAGCCCCGGAATCTTCCCCCAGGTATTTCAGGATAAGGTTGCCCCCGAGGCTGAATCCCACCAGGGCCCTGGCTTGACAGCCCTGTTTTTCAAGGTGCGCCAGAACCTGGCGCAGATCATCGGTGGCGCCGCTGTGATAGGAGTAGGATTTGCGGTTGGGCTCACCACTGCATCCCCGGAAATTATAAGCCACAACATTCCAGCCGCGGCTTCCAAACGCGCGGGCCATGCCCAGCATGTACTGCCGGTGAGCGTTGCCTTCGAGGCCGTGGCAGAGCACCACTGTGGATGCCGATCCTTGCCACCAGCAGTCCAGATCAATGAAATCATCATCATTGGTTTTCATGTGTTCGCGGACGAAAACCACACCATTAACACGCCGCAAAAGAGTCGGCAGGGTGGTGGCCATCCGGGCGTTGCGGTAAAGAAACCCCGGGCGGTAAGCGGATGAATTGATGAGGGGCAAAAACTATTCTCCCGATGGAGTGAGGCAGATGATCACCTGGCTGTGAATACCAACATCAATCACTTCAAAATCAGTGAAGCCAGCTTGCTTCAGCAGCTGAAAAACTCCAGAGCGGGTGTATGTTTTCCCACCCTGGGTGTTGACCAGCATGTTGACACTGAACTGGGCGCCGAAGGCAGGTTCGGAGCACGAGTCTTCCAGGAAAAAATCCTTCAACAAAAGACGTCCGCCGGGCACCAGGGCTTTGAATGATTTCTGGAGCAGAGACAAGGTGTGTTGTTCGTCCATCATGTGGATGATGTTGGCGAGGTACACCACATCAAAGCCTGAGCCAATGTCGTCGGTGTGAAAATCTCCTGCCACCGTGGTGATGCGGTGGCTCAAACCAGCCTGGACAATTTGCTCCCGGCCAATATTCACCGGGCCTTCAAGATCGAAAACTTCGCACTGAAGCCGGGGGAATGCCTGGGCAAAAGTGATGGACGCCGTAGCGGGACCGCCTCCCAGATCGAGTAATTTTTGGGCCGACCCCAGATCGATTTTTGCAGCCACTTCCTGGCTGCTGATGCGCGAAACATTTTCCATGCCGCAGATGAAATCACGCATCTGGGCCTCGTCTCGCTCTTCACGCCGGATGGGTTGTCCGGTCTGCAGAACTTCATCCAGGTGGGCCCAGCCACGCATCATGAACAGGTTGTGGCCGAGGATACTTTTCAGTGTCTTGGGGCTGCCTTCAAGGAGCAAAGGCCTGGCTTCGGGCTCGGTGCAGAAGCGCTCTCCATCCTGCAACAGGATATCTGCCGCCACCAAAGCGTGCAGGACGATGCCAGTGGCCCGATGGTCCAATTGGCACCCATCGGCCACTTCGGCCACCGTTTTCCAGTCTTCCCCAAGGGATTCAAAGATCCCGGCGCGCAAGGCATTTAAAAGAATGGCCGAGTTTTTGTAACCTGAAGCCATTTCGTTGATATGCTGGTCCCAGTTAATGTTTTTCATGACCCATAAACCAGTTCTGTTATGGCTTCCAGGCCCACCCGGTCAGTTTCTGAAAAAACATCCAATTCATCGGCATCAACATCCAGCACAGCCACAATATTGCCGGCAGGTTCCCGCACCGGAACTACAATTTCACTTTTGCTGCGTTCATCGCAGGCCACATGGCCTGCGAAGGCGTGAACATCGGGCACGATGATGGACTTGTTCTCCCGTACAGCTGCCCAGCACACTCCTTCAGGGCCTTCCAGCACAGCGCAGGCAAGGGGGCCCTGGTAGGGACCAACCAGCAATTGCCCGGCTTCCAGACGGTAAAACCCCGTCCAGAAAAAGGAAGGCATTTTGTGATGCAGCAAGGCGCTGATGGTGGCCATGCGCGCCACCGGGTCGCCATTTTTTTCAAAGAGTTCGGTCAGTTGAGCATGGATTCGCTGGTAACGTCCTGCCAGTTGTGTGGGGTTCATGCTTCACCTTTTGCCGGTAACGTACGGGGTAGAAAAACACCGCCCGGTTGATCCATCACCAGATGTCCGCCCTGCACAACCTGCCGGCCGCGCAGCCAGACATCCTGCACGGCGCCGCGAGCAGGCATGCCTTTCCACAGGGAACCGGCCTGGTCGCTCTGGCCCAGCGGTTCCCAGCGGTACTGCGGATTGGGATCGAAGATGACCAGATCGGCATCAAGACCCACTTCCAGGCGTCCTTTGCGGTGGCCCAGGCCCATGATGCGGGCTGGAGTTTCGCAGATGACTTCCACCCAGCGTTCGGGCGTCATCAAACCGGTCACCACAAAATGAGTGTGGCTGAGGATGAGCCGTTCGCCCACACCACCGCAGCCATTGGGCACACGGTAGAATCCGCCCCCGGCCGCCGCCGCTTTGGTTTTCAGGGAAAATTCACAATGGTCGGTGGACAGAATATTGAGGGCACCCCGGGACAGTGCCTTGATCAGAGGAAGTTGGTTTTTACTGCTGCGCAGGGGAGGTGAACAGGCTGCAGCCAGAGCTGCTTCGTGACCGGCTTCGTACAGCCCCTCGTCGGCCAGCAGATGGTGCAGGCAAACTTCGCCCAGCAGAGGCGTTTGCCGGTTCTGATGCCCGGCCCGGGTGCGCGCGTCCAGCAAACGATCCAGAGAGTTGGCCAGGCTGAGGTGCACCAGCATCAGGGGGCAATCGGTTTCCAGGGCCATGGCCGCCGCTTCAGCCACGGCTTTTTCTTCACTCTCCTCGGGGTGGGCCAGAGGGTGCCAGCGCGGGGCGATGCGTCCGGTGTCGCGCAGCACCTCTTCGGCCTGGGCGTTCATTTCCCCATCCTCGGCGTGCACCAGCAGCAGGCCGCCTGCTTCCTGCACCGCAATCATCAGTTTACGCAGCCGCTCGGGTTCCAGCATGAGGCGACCCTTGTAAGCCAGAAAACCTTTGAAAGTGGGCAACCCTGCAGCCACCAGTTCCGGAATTTCAGCCAACCGCTCTTCGGCCGTATCGATCACAGTCACATGAAGACTATAGTCGCACAGGCAGCGGTGGTCGGCGGCTTCCTGCCAGCGGGCCACCGTATCGGCGAGGCTTTGACCCATGGCCGGATTCGCAAAATCAATGATGGTGGTGGTGCCCCCAAGAAGCGCCGCCTCGCTGGACTCGGGCCAGTCCAAACTTTTGATGTCGCCGGACAGGGGCATGCCAAAATGAGTGTGCGCGTCCACGGCACCCGGTAGAATCCAGCGCCTCTTGGCGTCGATGGTATGATCGGGTGCGGGGCCGTCCGGAGTATTCCAGGGAGCAACCCGTGTGATGCGGCCATCAGAAAAGTCCAGGTCAGCTTCCAGCAGGCCTGCCGGTGTGACCAGGATTCCGCCTTTTAGGCGTGTGGTGGTGTTGGTTGAATTATTCATCTCTATAGTCAACTCCCTGGGACCAGGAATGGCAACGGATTTTTGCACCGAGGGCCGTAAAATACCATTACCTTTGACTTTTGCTGCCCGCTGTCTCAGGATTCAGGAAACAATCACACCCAACCAAGGATAGAATGATGAATTTGAAGAATATAATCTCCGTATCACTGCTGCTTGTGTGCTTCCTGCTCACTGGCCAGGGGTGGGCTGCGGATGATGCCGACCTTTCCGCAACGGCCGAGCGCCACCTCGGTGGTCATGGTTTCATGCCTTCCCAGTACATCGATGATCCTTTCATCGGTACATTCTATTCGAGCCAGGTGGGTGGGGCCAAGGCTGTCAGTATCACACGGGATATCAATGGCCTGGATGGGGAGCACCTGGTGACCATTGAAGGCAGAGTGATGTTTGCCTCTCTGGGCATGGGGTTTCAGCAGCAACTGGGTCAGAAATGGGCCGTGGGCGCTGGTGGGTCTGCTTTGGTCCGCAGTGGCACCAATGCTCTGTCTTTCATCAATGATGGCGCCAACGTTACGACCAGCCAGTATTTGTGGGCCAAACGCCTTCTGCATCGCGGTGAAGCGTCCCAGGTGACTGTTGGCCTGAACTGGAAATATTCCACCGCAACCCTGTTCACTCCCCTCGAATTTGCCCAACATATTTCTGATGGCGGTTCCCTGCTTGACGCCCCTCTGGTTATGGATGCCAAGACCTGGGCACTGCAGGGTGATATCATGTGGGCCTATGCTTTCAATTCCATGTGGGCCATGCGGGCCAATGCAAACCTGGGAGTTGTTGAAGACATTTTTGAGAGTGGCGTTTTATTGGCCAATCACCGGTTTTCGGTCATGGGTGAAGTTGATTTCAAAAGCCGTTATGAAGTCCCTGTTGGAATTACTTTTGGAACGTTCCAGGGGTTTCCGTCAGAGCGGATTGGCTCCGGCCTGAGCGGCTACACCCTGGGATTCTGGTACACCGGAAAAGAAGATTTTGTGGTGGGCGTGGAAACCGGCTGGTTGGATATTCCCATTGCTGATGGCGGAGAAGCCATTGACGGCGTCTTCGGCGTGTTCAACATCAAATACTTTTTCTAAGGGCAAAACAGGAGCAGGGAATGAAACGGATCAAGAGCAACATCAGCACAGGCAGCGAATCCTTTAAAGAAAACGACCGGGTGAACCGTGGGCGGGCCAAGGGTTTAACCGATCTGCTGGAGAAAGTGCGTGAAGGTGGCACAGCCAAGGCCCGGGAGCGTCACACAAGCCAGGGCAAACTGATGGTGCGGGATCGCATCGAGGGTCTTCTTGATCCCGGGGCTCCTTTTCTGGAGCTGTCCACTCTGGCGGCCCATGAAGTGTATGATGACGCGGTGCCCGCTGCCGGCTTGATCACCGGCATCGGCCAGATTCATGGCCGGCAGGTGATGATCGTGGCCAACGACGCCACCGTCAAAGGTGGCACCTACTTTCCCGTCACCGTCAAAAAACATCTGCGGGCC
>JAOZJV010000193.1:0-714 GCA_029935695.1 Candidatus Krumholzibacteriia bacterium
GAGCTGGGACTACAATCCTGCCATGTTCGACGGTTTCAACGTTTACCGCCGCACTGCCGGTTCAAGCCGCGAGCAGCTCAACAGCACCCTGCTGAGCAGCCCCAACGGTCACATCCAGTTTGTGGACAATGGCGAAGGTCTGTCCGAAGGCCAGGTCGTGTTCTACAGCTACAATGTGGTTGTCGGTGGCCAGGAAATGGGAAGCAGCGAAGAAGTGGAAATCGAATTCACCTCTGGTCTGCCCACCGCCTATGCTTTGCATGACAACTATCCCAACCCCTTCAACCCCATGACGACGATCAAATTCGACCTGCCTCGCAGCGGACACGTGAAACTGTCTGTCTACGATATTGCCGGTCGTTTGGTCAAAACTCTGGTGGATGAAGTGAAACCTGCCGCTGCCCACACCGAAGTGTGGAACGGCACCGACCGCACCGGACGCCGGGTTGCCAGTGGTACGTACTACTACGTGCTGCAGACCGAAGGCTACAACTCCACGCATAAGATGATGCTGGTGAAGTAATTACGGTTGTGTTCGAGAAAAGGGCCCCTGCATTTTGCAGGGGCCTTTTTGACATCCAGGGAAAGTATCACGAAGACGTGAAAAAGGTTCTTTTTTTGAGAAATAGCACAATGGTGCTTCATTCCTAAACTCCAATTTGATATACTTACTGCAATCCAAGAAAAAGCACAGACAGGCTTTCAGTGTCCAAG
>JAOZJV010000193.1:724-6914 GCA_029935695.1 Candidatus Krumholzibacteriia bacterium
CTTCTGGCTGGTTACAGCTTTGCAGCCGACCACTCCATTCCCGTCACCGGCGGCCAGTCCGTGATGCAGAACAGTCAGTCGCGCAGTGGCGATCTGACTTTCCACGTGGAAGTGGGCCAGATTGAAGCCATGGACGTGAAAACCAAGGGTGGCGACTTCACCCGGTTGATCATTCCCGGCTACCACACCAGCAAAGAAGTGGGCCAGCCCGAACTTCCTAAAATGAACCGTCTGATTAATGTGCCTTTGGGCGCGGGGGCCAGTGTGGTCATCGACCGCGTCAACACCCGCACCATCAAGTTGGCCGACTACGGCATCACCAATCTCGTGATGCCCGCCCAGCCCACAGTGAGCAAAAGTGCCGACATTGAAAATCTTGAATTCCATTACGACACCGCAGCCTACCAGGTGAACGTTGCCAAGGCCGCAGCCCAGCAGGTCAGCGTGACGGACATGGGAACCATGCGCGCCATGCAGATGGCTCGCCTTGAAGTGGCTCCCGTGGAGTACCTTCCTCTCAGCGGCGAACTGCGCATCACCGAAAGCATCGACTTCCGGGTTGTGTTCGACGGCCAGGACGAGAAGGCTGCTGACGATTTGTATGCTGCCACCTACAGCCCTTTCTTCACCCACCTGTATGATCAGATTGCAGGCAACGAAGACATGGGCAAGAATTTCCAGGACAACTATCCCGACCGCGTGGCTGACCAGGTGACCATGGTCATCGTCACCCCGCCTGCTTTTGCCAGCCAGCTGAGCGACTTTGTGGCCTGGAAAACCGAACGTGGTTTCAAGGTCATCACCGCTGTGACCGGTACCCCTGAAGTGGGAACCACCACCAGCAGCATCCAGAGTTATCTGCACGGCTTGTATAATGACGCCACCGTGGAAAACCCTGCACCCAGTTTTGTGATTTTTGTTGGTGATGTGGAGCAGATGCCCACATTCCAGATGAGCGGCGACGCCACCGACCAGCCTTACTGCGCCGTCGACGGCGACTTGGTTCCGGACATGCTTTACGGTCGTTTCAGCGCCACGAACCCCAGCCAGCTGCAGGCCATTCTGGACAAGACCATGATGTACGACCAGTACACCATGCCCGATCCCAGCTACCTTGACGAAGTGGTCATGATTGCCGGTGTGGATTCCGGTTATGCTCCTTCTCACGGTAACGGCCAGATCAATTATGGCACCGAGCACTATTTCAATGAAGCTCATGGCATCACCAGCCACACTTACCTGTATCCTGCTTCCAATGGTGGCTCCGTACCCGGGGAAGTGGTGGGTTACGCCAGCCACGGTGTTGGTTTCATCAACTACACTGCTCATGGCAGCCAGACTTCCTGGTCCGACCCTTCCTTCACCCAGAGCAACATCAACAGCCTGGACAACGAAGGCAAATACCTGCTGGCCATTGGCAACTGCTGCCTGACCAGCACCTACGATTATGGCGAGTGTTTCGGTGAAACCTGGCTGCGCGCCGAAAACAAGGGCGCCATCGGTTACATCGGCGGATCGAACTCCACCTACTGGGATGAAGATTACTGGTGGGGCGTTGGTTTCCACAGTTCCAGCCAGATCAATGGCACGGCTTATCCCGTGGAAAGCACGGGCATCGGCGCCTACGACGGCCTGTTCCACGAGCATGGTGAAATTGAAGACCAGCACTACGTGACCAACGACGCTATTGTCTTCGCAGGTAACCTTGCGGTGATGGAATCCGGTTCCACTCGCACCACTTATTACTGGAATATCTACAACCTGATGGGCGACCCCAGCATCAGCACTTTCCTGGGTGTGCCCACGGAAAACAACGTGACTCTGCCAGGTACGATTTACAGCAGCGCCACCACCGTTGAAGTTCAGGCAGATCCGGGAAGTTATGTGGGATTGACCCAGGGCGGCGTTCTCGTTGGCTCCGGCACCGTGCATGCCTCCGGTTCTCTAGAAGTTGAACTGACTCAGACTCTGACTCCCGGCACGCCTTTGCGCGCTGTGGTAATGGCCCAGAGCCGGGTTCCTCATAATGTGGAAATTCCGGTGTCCGTGCCTGCTCACATCACCGTCACTCCGGAAACCTTCCCCGCCAATACCAGCACCGGTATTACAGTGACGATTCTGGAAAACGACGGCGTCACTCCCAAGCCTGGTGTTGATATCTGGGTTGAGTGGGCATTTGGTCAACTCACTCCCATGCAGCCCACCGATGAAAATGGCGAGCTGGAGTTCTCCCTGAGCGTCCCCTACGGCTGCGAGCTGACGATGTTCGGTCGTGAGCAGGGCGCCGACTATAACCTGTTCACCCGCATTTTGACTGTGACGGGAACCGATCTGGTGAGCCCCGATCTGACGGTGGCCACTGAAAACGGTCTGACCGATGTGTTTGCCCTGAACCTGGCCAGCACCCTGACCGGAACCACCGGCTCCGAGTTCACCAAAGTGGTTGCCGTCATGCCTGACGGAACCGTTCTGGATGAAGACTCCATGAGCATGGACATCACGCCCACTGAAGGCGGCGTCATCACAGCCTACATTCAGAGCATTGGCGCCAACATGTACAGTGAGACCTTCGAAATTCTGACCACCAGCAGCGTGCGCGGCTTGGTGGATATTGTTGGTGAAGGCGACGACAGCGGCGTGGTCATCACGGCCAACCCCGGCGGCGCCAATGTGGTCAGCGCCGAAGACGGTTCTTTCCACCTGCTTGGTCTGGACGCCGGTCAGTACACCCTGACTGCCAGCAAAGAGGGATTCGCGCCTGTGGAGAGCGAGATCAGTCTGGGCGAGGGTGAACATCTTGATGGTGTGTTCTTCCAGATGGTTCGCGTCTATGTGATCGAAGCCTGTGACAGTCCGAACCTGGCCATTCCCGACAACAATACAACAGGTGTCAGCACCTCCATCCATGTGGGACAGGACAGCGAGGTTACTTCCATCACGATGGATCTGAACCTGACGCACACCTATATCGGTGATCTCATGGTGAAGCTGACTTCACCAGCGGGAACCACTGTGATTCTGCACAACCGCAGCGGCGGCAGCAGCGACAACATCATCGGAAACTATCCCGACGACCTGACTCCTGATCAGAGCCTGGATGCCTTCCTGGGTGAAAACATGAGCGGCAACTGGCGCCTCACTGTCAGCGATCATGCCGGATATGACACCGGTACCATCAACGACTGGTGTCTGCACCTGGGTTATCCGGAAGATGTCTTGTCCGGTGTGGAAGATGGTGGACTGCCCACCGTGCTTGCTCTCAATGGCAACTACCCGAACCCGTTCAACCCCATGACCAAGATCAGCTTCGATTTGCCTCGCGGCACCAAGGTTGCTCTTGAGGTGTTCGATCTGCGCGGCCGCAAGGTGCAGACTCTGGTTTCAGAGACTCTGAGCGCCGGCCGGCATTCGGTGATCTGGAATGGCACCGACAGCGGTGGACGCCAGGTTTCCAGTGGTACTTACTTCTACCGGCTGCAGGCTGATGGAAGCACCATGACGGATAAAATGTTGCTGTTGAAATAGTACATTTTCGATAGATTTTCAGTTAACCGGCCGCCACGCCCAGCAGGGTATGGCGGCCGGTTTTTTCATGGGTCTGCAGGTTTTTGTTAAGAAGTCGTGACCATTTTCCGCCGGATGTCATGTTATCTGATATCAAAACACAGTGCCGAGAGGAAAAAATGTGTCCCAGAGGGGCGGATTGCTGGATTTTACTCATCGTTATATGTTATAATTGATTGTACGAATAGAATTCCTGCTTTCATGCAACTTGCTTGCCCGATTTCCCGATTTTTCGGAAGGACTGAAGATGATGCTTCGTTCCACTGGACTGCGTACGCGCTCTGTCTTTGCTGCCATGAGTGTCCTGCTTTTTGCCGTGACTCTTTTTCCTGCATTGGCCATGGCTGCTGATGAAACCGCCATCCCCACCGATGGCAAGGGTCTGCCCCAATGGACCATCGCCCAGTGGAATGACTTTCCTGTTCTGCTGGAACTGGATCGCCACGAAGATCTGGACCAACTGTTGCGGGATGTATCCATCGCCTCGTTCAACCGTGAGCAGGTGACCATCTTTTTCGACAATCCTAAAAGTTATCATCTGATTTTCCGTCCCCGGGTGACCGAAGAAGAAGCCGAAGCTCTCAGCCGCGCCGGTTACAATTTTGAGCGCGTGGTGGACGAGGAAAAAATAGCCCGTCAGGAAACCGAAGCCGCCTGGGCCAAGTATCATGACATGGATGGCCAGGAGCTTCGCAAGAGTGTTCGGGAGTTCACCTACTGGCCGACCCATGCCCAGATTGGAACTTTCCTGGCTGATCTGGCCACCGACTATCCTGATCTTTGCCGCACCTTCTCCTGGGGCCAGTCGGTCCAGGGTCGCGATCTCTGGGGGCTGGTCGTTTCCAACGATCCGCACAACAGCCGGCCCGAAGCGGAAGTGCGTTTGAGCAGCACCATGCACGGCGACGAAGTGCCCGGTATGGCCATGATTCTGAACTTTGCCGAGTACCTGGTGACAAACTACGGCCAGCCTGGTTTTGAAGATGTGACGAACCTGGTCGACAACTACGAAATTCACCTCATGCCCCTGCACAATCCCGATGGCATGACTTCCGACCAACGCTACAACGCCAACGGTGTGGATCTTAACCGGAACTTCGCCGAACCCGCAGGGGACCACGCGATTCAGGAAATTGAAAATATCAACTACATGAATTATGCCAACAACCATAATTTCGTGATCAGCTTCAATGCTCACTCCGGTGCTTTGGTTGCCAACTATCCCTGGGATTACACCTACACTTTGGCTCCCGATGATGAAGCCCTTCAGCTGCTGAGTTTGGAGTACAGCACGTACAATCTTCCCATGTACAACGGCGCTTTCCCCCAGGGAATTACCAACGGTGCCGATTGGTATGTTATCACCGGCAGTGTGCAGGATTGGGTTTACGATCAGACCGACTGCATCGATGTGACCATGGAATTGCACAATACAAAATGGCCCAGTGCTTCGCAGCTTCCCGCTTTGTGGGAAGAGAACCGCGAAAGCCTGATGCACTACACCAAGGCTGCCCGTTACGGCGTCAATGGTGTGGTCACCGGATCAGACACAGGACTTCCCCTGGATGCCACGGTGACAGTTACAGGCATCGCCAAAAACACCCACACCGATCGCCAACATGGTGATTATTACAAACTGCTGCACACCGGAACCTTCGATATTACATTCAGTGCCGATGGCTACATTGATCAAACCATCACCGATGTTGAAACCGTCTGGGGCACACCCACGGTTCTGGACGTGGTGCTGAACCCCGTGGCCCATGGCGATGTCAGCGGCACCGTTGCCGATTTGAATGGTGCCGGTCTTGACGCCACCGTTAATGTTTATTCGATTCCCGTGGGGGATTACGTGACCACCGTCAATGCCAGCGCGGCCAATGACGGTGCTTACACTGCCCACCTGGTTCATGGCAACTACCGCCTTGAAGCTGTCAGCAGTGGCTACGTGACCCAAAGCGCCAACGTGACCATCAGCGACACTCCCGTGACCCAGAACTTCGCCCTGGGTGGAGCCGTGGAAATGGTACTGTTTACTGATGACTTTGAAAGTGGTGTTGGCCAGTGGTCCGGCGATTGGGGCCAGACCAGTCCGGCCGAGGGATACAACTCCGACAACAGCATGAATGACAGCCCCGGCGCGGAGTATGAAGACTATGCCAACAATCCCATGGCGATGACCACGGCTGTGGACATGGCCGGCGCCATGAGTGGCGAAGTCAGTTTCTACGCCAAGTGGGAAATCGAAGACAACTGGGATGGCTGTTTCTTTGAAGTCAGCACCGATGGCGCCAATTGGACGCCGCTGGTCACTTCCTTTACCACCGGTGCTTCCGGCCAGGGTGGTCAAACCCCTGGAGGCGCTCCAGTATTCGAAGGCAATCAAGGCAGTTGGGTTCTGAACACCGTGGACCTGGGCGCATATCTGACAGCCAGTGACCTGCGCTTCCGCTTCCGCCTGGCCAGCGATTCCAGTGTGCATGAAAGTGGTTTCTTTGTGGACGACTTCCAGATTCTGGTGGTTCGCGAGCAGGTTACCACTCCGGTTCCCGGAGCTGATATTCTGGTGGCCGGCGTGCAAGCCTGGCCCAACCCGTTCAACCCTCAGACCACCATCAAGTTCACA
>JAOZJV010000194.1 GCA_029935695.1 Candidatus Krumholzibacteriia bacterium
ACATGGCCTTGAATACCCTGATTTCAGTTCCAAACATTTCCTTGATTACCACGGGCGTAGTCCTTGAGGGCGGTGATGGATTTGGATTTATAAGAGACCTGCGCTCCCCTGAAATGATAAACCAACTCAAATCCATGAATAATCACGATGTGCCGGTTATTCTTGTGACCAGTAATGATACCGACAAGGATCGCCTGAATGGTTATCAGGTGGGAGCGTCCGATTTCATTCAGAAGCCATGGAGCCGAGGTCACCTTCTGGCCCATGCGGAGTCGCTGTTGGGCCAGGATGACGAGCTGGCTGGTATGTCTGTTCTGGTAGCGGACGACAGTCCAACCGCCCGTACCTTCATTAGCAATTGTATCTCCCGTCTGGGTGTTACTATTCATGAGGTAGATGATGGTGATCTGGCGCTGGAATTCCTGAAGACAAATAAGGTAGACCTGGTGGTCACCGATTTGAATATGCCTCGCATGGGTGGTGATGCTCTTTGTCTCAAGATCAGGGGGGAGCTTGGGCTGACTGATTTGCCGGTGATTTTTCTCTCTGGCAACCAGGACAAGGGGACCATTATTTCATTGTTTAAAATGGGGGCCACGGACTACCTGATAAAACCCTTCCTGCAGGAAGAGTTGATGGCCCGGCTGAGGGTTCATCTGGACCGGGCAAAACTTATGCAGGCCCTGCGTGACGAAGTTGAAACCGAGACCACGGACTTGAGTTTTTGGACAGATGCCAAAGATGAAATCATTGACCAGGACAATGGAAAAGGGAAACAACCACGGATCCTGCTTGTGGACGACGGCCCAGTGAACCTAATCGTCGGTACCAAAATTCTGCAAAGTCTTGGATGCCTGGTTCAAACTGCATGTACCGGAGAAGAGGCAATCACCTGCGTTGAGGCCAGTCTGGCGGGAATACCCTTTGACATTATCCTTATGGACCTGATGATGCCGGGTATTAGTGGAATCGAAGCCACGCGACGCATAAGAAGAATGGAAAAAGCTTTGCCCCAGGATGCAGGCAACAACCCTGTGCCCATCATCGCCCTGTCTTCTGCCTTCGCTAAGGACAAGAATGAAGAGTGCCTGAAAGCCGGGATGACGGCTTTCCATGCCAAACCCATGAAAAGTGAAAAGATTCTGGCAGAAATTCAACGTTGGACTGAGGCTGCTGTCTGAATTCTTAATGGACCCAATAGATCGTTTACGAATTTTTTTTTGGAGTGAAAGTCCAGAACAGGCTTCAATTTGTGGATGGGGGCGCGCGATTCACAGCACGACACGGTGAGGCGAGTTCACTCACGAATGAATCACAACCGGTCTTCATTTTTCTAGTCAACAACCCAGTCACCTGAACCTTCCTGGTTATCGTCGGCAATCACATGCAAGCGTCGGCGTATTGTGTTTTGGATTCGAGTCAAGGTCCTTGAAACATCCTGGCGACGACAATTCAATGCATCGGCGATGTCCTCATCATTGAGTCCCTCCAGATAATGCATTCCAAAAACTTCACGGTCGACCTTCGGCCAACTGCGAGAAATCCGGTCAAGCGTTTCCACCATTTCTCTCTCGGCTACCGTCACATCTGGAGGACTCACCCGCACATCTGCAATGTAATCTGCCAGCGTGGACTCATCCGGCTCGATCACATCATGAAGCACGTTCAAAGCGTAGGTTTCGTTGTCAAGGTCCTCCTCGGAGAGCTCTCCAACTGCTGGCCCAACATCGAGGTCGATGGGGATTGCCAGTGAAGATTCGGTCAAGTACTCGCGAACGGTGAGGCGAGTCTGCTTGAAAGCGAGCGTCGAACACCATGTCGGGTAGTCCATGGTCTTCGGCTTCAACTCTGGATTGGTGATGGCGACTTCAGCAACCTGGTCTACGATCTCCCGTGGATCGATCGTATCTTCAGGTATTGTGTCGGAAGCGACGTACTGTTTTATTTGCCTTTTGACGAAACGCAACAGACGCTCGTGGTTCTTCTCGATGACTTCAGAGACCAGGTCCGCATGGGATTGCGGTTTGGCGCCCTCGACAATTGGAAGTTCGGTAAACCGATCGTTGCGCGGCTTGCCCCTTTGGCTCCGTCTGCGGAGATGTTCGTTTCTGCGCTTCGATTTGTCTTTTTCAAGCCGGATGAGAAGGGAACGTGTCGCATCGTCCAACGCTTGCACCAGACTTTTCGATTCCTTGCGGACAGATAGGATGTTCGACGGGATGCGAAGGTTGAACTTGACTATGTAGGATTTCTTTTTTGGCTCCTCACTCAAGATGATCTGCAGATGAACTGAATCCTGTGGGTACCGGCTCAAGATGGTCTCGAGCTTTTCGATCTTCCGCCTTACTTTATCTGAAACGAATTCGAACGCTTCGCCAGTTTGGTTGATGATGTTCCAGGCAATAGTCATGGTGCACCTCCCGTATTCTGTGACAAACTAGAGCCGAAATCCTACGTAGAAGCTCCGGTTCTGTCGCACGACGCGCAGCAAGAACGTGCTTCCGCTCTTCAGGTTGCGAACCTGTTCGTTAAACTCCTCCAGGTCTTTCGTCGACGACCGGTTGATCTCGACAATCAGATCTCCTTCCCGCAGGTTGGCTCGGTATGCAGGCCCGGCCATGGCGACTGACGTGATGACGACGCCGTCAAGGGATCGGTCCAATTGGTACTTGGTAGCCAACTCTGAGCTGAAGGGTGTGACGGTAAACCCGAACTTCTCCTCGAGGCGCTCGCTGACGTCCGCAGCCACTTCGTCGGCCGGCAACTCACCAAGGATTACCGTGACATGTTCTCTATCTCCATCACGCAGCAATTCGAAGGTTGCTTCCGAACCTGGACTTTTCGCGGCAATTTCGTTCCGTAGCTGGGTCGAACTCCGGATCTTCGCACCGTCGAGAGTGACAACGATGTCTCCGCTCTGGATACCTGCTTTTGCGCCCGGCCCTTCATCTGCCACGTCGGACACGAGCGCGCCCTCGTTCTGCTTGATGCCCATGGCCTCAGCGAGGGTTTCGTCGATGTCCTGTATGTAGACGCCAAGCCAACCACGGACAACCGTGCCGTGCTCGATCAATGACTCCATGACGCGCTGGGCCATTTGGCTGGGCACGGCGAAGCCAATCCCCTGGTAGCCACCACTGCGAGAGGCGATGGCTGTGTTGATGCCGATGAGTTCGCCATCCAGGTTGATGAGCGCCCCCCCGGAGTTTCCAGGATTGATCGCAGCGTCCGTCTGAATGAAGTCCTCGTAGTCAGCGAGTCCGACATTGGAACGACCCTTTGCGCTGACGATACCGCTGGTAACCGAGTGGGCGAGATTGGGACTCAAGGGGCTGCCGATGGCGAGCACCATCTCACCAACACGCAGTTTCTCACTGTCGCCCAGCGCGATATGGGGCAGACCATCGGCGTCCACCTTTAATACGGCAATGTCGGTCTTGGGATCGGCTCCTACGACCTCGGCTGTCCTTGTTTTCCCATCGATGAACCGAACGTTGATCTCGTCCGCACTGGCAATCACGTGGTTGTTGGTGAGGATGTAGCCGTCCTGGGACACGACAACACCAGACCCCAGTCCCTGCTGTCGATACTCGCGCTCACGATCTTGCTGAGGTTGCTGAAAGAACTCATTAAAAAAGCCCGGAAATTGTCTGTTAAAAAAGGGTGAGGAGGATTGTTGCACCCGCAGAACCTTCTCGGTGAGCACGGTTACAACTGTGGGATTCACGTTTTCCGCCAGGTCAACAAGAGCGTTGTTGAAGTCCCGGAGTGAATGGATTGGCCTATCAGAGCCTCCTTCGTTTTGGGTCGCCGCTGTCGCGATTCTGGCCCCGCTGGGATCCTTCACCAAGAGGATGGAGCAGACTATCAGTGTGACAGCTCCCAGTCCCGCCGCCCAGGCTGGAATACGTCGAAATAGCATACCGATCACCACCTTTCAGATTTACCAACTCGTTTTGGTGTTCTTTCGTGTGGTGGGCCTTCTCGCTTCAACCTTTTCGCCGTGTCGTGGTGACAGATGATGCGAGAAGGCCCTCTGTCCTCGTGCGTTACGTAAGGCCACTCAACAACTTCTTGATCTTGTCGAACGAATTCTCGGTCGTTTCCCTTCCCTTATCTGTTTTGGCCTCAAGTTTTTCGATTTCCTTGAAGATGGGTTTTACTGCATCCTTGTCGTAGTAGCCCAGCGCCATCCCTAACTTGATCTCCTCGCGAGATGCTTTGAGCAGCTTGATAAGCTGTGTGCTCTCGTCATCGCTTCTATCAGGTTTTTCCGCCAGGGTTTCGGCAGTGGCCACCATCTCCTGGACGCGCAGCACTGGCAGCGGATAGATGGAGTCCTCGATGTAGAGGAGGTTGAGGGCCGTTTGGATCTGCATTTTCGCCTCTTCGACCTTGCCTTCGTCGATCAGCGGCACCGCCTTGCGAATCGCGTCGGGGTAGGTTGCCAACGGCATCAGACTGGTGCTGACCACGTATTCGCTTGCAAGACCATCCAGCAGGCGACGAGCCTCCTGTATCCGACCATCGTCAAGAGCATCCTTGGCCTGGTCGACGACCTTCTCTACGGTACTGACCTGAGCCAGTACGTCGCGTGAGAGGGCGTTGACCGCTACCGGTACCATCGCGAGGTTGGGGTCCCGTGCAATCTGAATCTCCAACTTACCGACAGCTATTTCCAACTCGGCGATGGCTTCGTCAGTCTTGGGCTCATCCTCACTGAGCAGAGCCAAAGCCTTGCGCGTCATGTTCACCGCAGCAACGGTCTCCTTGACCAACTCCCCTCGAGCCTCATCGGTCTTGATCTCGGTTGTTTTGTCAACCTCGCCCTGGATCTGCTGCTGTTCGGTGGACTTCGCTTCCTGGCTTGTGGCCGCGCTGCCGGCTTCGGTCGCGGGATCTTCGCTGGCCATGGCGATGCCGTCAGGAGCAGCCAATCCCGCTACCAGTGTGATCGCCAGTAGACCAACTAAAATATGCGATGACCGATTTTGGTCGAATGAGTTCATCTTTTTCATGGTTTGTTCCTCCCTGCGGCTGACGTCGCTTTACGGTATTCGGTTCTGGTGGGCCGCAGCGGGCGGCTGCGGCCCACACTTCCATCACTTGACCTCGATTTTCTTGACGGCAACCCGCCCGGTTTCCGTTTTCGGCAAGGTGAGCCTCAGTTGGCCGTTCTTGCAGTAGGCTTCCACGCCATCCCTGTCGACCTCAATCGGCAGGGGGATGGATCGGTAGAAGGAACCGCTGTGGATCTCCTTCAAGTGGTAGCCCTCTTTGCTATCCTCACGCTCGCCGGATTTAGTGCCTCGGATAATCACGCAGTGATCACCGATGGAGACGTCGATATCCTCGGCTTCCATGCCGGGCACCTCGGCCGTAACCTTGAATTCTCGGTCCGTCTCTTCCAGGTCGATTTGGGGCAAGCTCTTGCCAAACGGTCCCAAAGGTTCGGTAAAAGGAGCGAGCCCGTTCTCACCGAATCTCCGAGAAAAGAAGTCCTCGAAGATGTCGTTAAACATCCGATGCACGTCGTTCCGTGATGCCGTGATCGATTGACGGGCCTCGTCTTGCGTCCGAACCGGGTGTTTGCCCCAGTTCAGGGGCATTAACTCCTTTGCCTTTTCGGTCAACTTCTTCAATGCCATGAGGCACCTCCTTTCGCTCGTTAGCCTGTTTTGATCTCGATCTTCTTCTGACTGGGCATGGTCTTCGGGAGAGTCAGGGTCAGAACGCCGCTGTTCATCCTGGCCTCGATTCCATCCCTGTCGATTTCATCGGAAAGGGAGAGCGAACGTTTGTAGTTTCCGGACCTGTACTCCGCGTAGGTGGGGGCCTCGGCTGACCGGTGCTCATCGGCAACCGTTCCCTTGACTGTCAGGACGTTGTTCTCCAACGTCACATCCACGCCTTCCGGTTTGACGCCGGGCATATCGGCCGTCAGAATGATGCTCTCGTTCGTTTCGCGGATATCGGTCGGGGCGATGAATAGACGCTCATTGCTGGCGGGCTCGACCGCCTGCTGCACCTGGCCATCCTGCCTCTTCTGAAGGTCCATACTCTTCGTGTTAGCCATGGTTTTACCTCCTTATTCTAGCTCTTGACCTCGATCTGCTTCGGCTTGTCTGATTCAGCACGACGGAGCCTGATCTCGAGCACTCCATCGCGATACATTGCTTCCACGCTTTCCTGGTCAACGTCGAAAGCAAGATCGATGTTCCGCGAAAATTGGCCGAAAACCCGTTCCTGGCGTAGCCATCGTTCATTTTCGCTATCCTTCGGGGTCTTGCGCTCGCCTCGCACCGCCAGCGTACGGCCATGGACAGAGATATCCAGATCCTGTGGATCGACGCCCGATAGCTCCGCTGTCACGGTAGCACCATCGTTGTCCGCGTAGATATTCACCGGCGGAAACGATGCGCCCCTCGTCCTGGAGTGATCCCCCAGGAGCAGGCTCATCTCTCGCTCCATTTCTCGCAGCCATTGCCAGGGGTTCTGATAACCCTGCTGTTCAAAACCATACATTGCGTACCTCCTCTCAATGGGCGACGGATCGCCCGGCCAAGCGCCCCCGTCCGGGGCACTCCACAAACACCTTCCAGTAATGGGGGAGAGCTAGCGGAATTGCTTTGAGTGTGTCACTCTCCCCGCATACGTCCAAATATGCAACCTGCGTGCCAAGTCGATGGAGTGCTGTAACTCGTTGAAATAGCGAATGATATGCGTGTGATAAACAGTTGACTCGTAGTGTGTCTGTCAAAATGGCAGGTCTGACTATTTGTACATCTGACAGTGGCAGTGTCACGTGTCATGGATTGAATGTCTTCAGCGTGGATAGCAGCAACCAGGCAAGGATGGATACAACGTCAAACGAATGATATCGACGAATATTGTGTAGCCATGATGCTCT
>JAOZJV010000745.1 GCA_029935695.1 Candidatus Krumholzibacteriia bacterium
TGGCGAAACCGCCACGCAGGTGGTGGAATGATTATCGTCCGCTATGCGGATGATTGTGCGCCAGGCAATGTGCGCAGGAGATGAGGGTAGGTCCCTCGCGGCCGGCCTGCGGAGGCAGGTCGCAAACCACCGTAAGCTGCTGCGGTCAAGAGCTGTGGTAGTGAGCGTTACGGAAAAGGCAGGACCAGATCTTGTCAGGTAAGAAACGGAAAGACGAATGCAAATGAACCACTGATGACCCGTCGAAAGCGTATGAATGACGTCAAAACCGGGAGGTAGTCGTTAACCCGGGATCAGTTCTGGAGAAATCCGCTTACTGCCAGAGTGGCGTCCGGCGTAAAGGTGGCGTGAGTCCGTTTTAGGCTCCTGTGTGTAACCTGGGAACCTGTCGCCTCGATGTTAAGGGAGCCGTCCAAGTGGAAGCCCCACAAGGACCTGAGTACCGATGCGAGGCACAGGGGCGGACTGGTCTGTAGTAGCTATGAAGCGGCTGTAACGGGCGTGGAGCAAAGGGGCCAGATTGTTCAGCTGATGATGTGAACCAACTGTAAAGGAGGAGTTCATGACAAAGGCAAAGCCGTATGCGATTCCAAAGAAAATCGTTTGGGAAGCGTACAAGAAAGTGAAGGCGAATCGTGGAGCGGCCGGGGTCGATAAACAAACGCTGGCAGAATTTGATCAGAATTTGAAGAACAATCTTTACAAGCTCTGGAATCGAATGTCGTCAGGCAGTTATTTTCCACCTCCGGTTCGGCTCGTCGAGATTCCCAAAGGGACTTCAGGTCAGACACGTCAATTGGGCATACCAACTATTTCGGACAGAATTGCTCAAATGGTTGTGAAAATGACTTTGGAGCCGCAGGTTGAACCTCATTTTCATCCTGATTCGTACGGGTATCGTCCCGGCAAATCAGCATTGGATGCAGTGGGGGTAACGCGTCAGCGTTGCTGGCGTCAAGATTGGGTAATTGATCTGGATATCAAAGGTTTCTTTGATAATCTGGATTGGGATCTGGTCATGCGAGCGGTACGGCATCATACCGATATCCCGTGGGTTCTACTTTATGTAGAACGCTGGTTGAAGGCTCCGGCCCAACATAGCGATGGAACCCTTGAAAATCGAACCAAAGGCTCGCCACAGGGGTCAGTAATCAGCCCTCTGTTGTCGAACTTGTTCATGCATTATGCGTTTGATGAATGGCTGAGGCGAAAGGCCCCAAATATTCAATTCGCAAGGTACGCCGATGATGCGATCGTGCATGCTCACAGCCTGAAACAGGCTGAGAGTCTGCTGGCGTTGATTCGGTGCCGCTTGGCAGACTGCTGTTTGGAACTCCATCCGGAGAAGACCAAAATTGTATACTGCAAAGATAGCGACCGATGTGAAACGTATGAAAACATGAAGTTTGATTTCCTTGGATACACGTTCCGTCCTCGTCGGGCCAAGAACCATCGAGGAAAAATGTTTGTCAGTTTTCTCCCTGGGGTGAGCAATAAGGCCGCCAATTCAATCCGAGCGAAAATACGTTCGTGGCGACTTGGAGCGCGGCGCAATAACCAGTCTCTCGAAGAAATTGCGCGGTTTGTCAATCCTTTCGTACGTGGCTGGGTGAATTACTATGGTCGGTTTTATCCATCGGCCTTGACACCCATCTTGCGGAGCCTGGAACGCAGCCTTGTGTACTGGGTTCGTCGCAAGTTCAAAAGATTTCGGTCTCATCCGCGAAGAGCTGTTCACTGGTTGGGCCAAGTGGCCCAACGTGAGCCGAGGCTATTTGCGTTGTGGGCTCATGGGATTCGCCCTGCGACCGGACAATAGGAGCCGTATGAGCTGAGAGGTTCACGTCCGGTTCTGAGAGGGCCTGGGGGTGCGATTCCCCCGGGCTACTCGACTGGTGATCCTGGTGGATGCCCACCCTCGCCACCAGTGGTTACGAGGGGTAATACA
>JAOZJV010000746.1 GCA_029935695.1 Candidatus Krumholzibacteriia bacterium
ACTAATTCCAATCTTCCCTTTTCATCAACCAGAATCGGTTCCGGATGACCTGCGTTGGCCAATTCCAGTTCTCCGGTCCGGGTGTCCAGAACACCATAAACGATGGTGAAGTATTGCATGTTCGACACAGTGGTCTGGAAGCGCTTGTTCAGTTCCTGTAGAATTCCCTTCGGTCCCCCGGAAATAGTTCGCAGGGTGCCGTCAGAACTGGGCCGGGGAGTCAGTACGTTGCGCACCATCATGGAAAACATGGCCGCCGCTGTCCCGTGTCCCGAGACATCCAGCAGGTAGAATCCTACGTTGTGATCATCAAGCTGAAAACAGTCCAGGGTGTCGCCAGCCAGCATGGTGCTGGGCAGATATTGCCAGGAATACGCCAAACCGGCCAACACGGAAGTCTGCTTGGGCAACATTGCTTTCTGCATCTGGGCCGCCTGTTCCATTTCCTGGAAAATTTTGCGATGGGCCGAGGTCAGCTTGGCGTAGGCCTGCTTTGTTTCCCGGTTTAATTTCTCCAACTGATCGGCCAGTTCAATTTGTCGCATCCCCGCCTTCACCCTGGCCTGCAACTCCCCTTTGTGCACGGGTTTGTGGAGCAACTCATTGGCACCGGCGGCCAGTGCTTCCATCAGGAAATCACTTTCAACCTTGGTTGATACCACCAGGATATGAGTATTGAGAAGACTGGGATGGCTGCGAATGCGGCGGCAAATTTCAGGGCCGGAAAGAGCGCCCAGCTCCCAATCCGTAATCACAATTCCCGGTTCCTCAGCTGCCAGAATGGGTAAAGCCTGCTGGCCATCGGTGGCAACCAGCACCTCAAGGTCCAGATCCGCCAGAAAATGGCGCAACATGGTTGTGGTGCTGGGTTGGTTTGTGATGATCAGGGCTTTCATGTTCTTCTTTCCCGTTACTGGATATCGGACTCCTTTTCTTGAGTTTCGGCAGATTTTCCTGTTTGTTTAGCCAATTAGAGACCATTTTCATGATACTTGGACCGTGGGGGCATCATCCCAAACACCAGCCCATGCACACAAACCCAACCTGTTTCGCACCATGAAAGGTGATTTTGAAATGCCAGAACTCTTCAGCAAAACTTTCTACGGAAACACCATCGGCAATTGGGCTGTGGCACTGCTGATCATTGTCGGGGCAATGGTTGTGGGGAAACTGCTTTACTGGGTATTCAGCAGTGTTTTGCGGGGATTAACCCAAAAAACCAAAACCAAAATTGATGATATTATTCTCGACATGATCGAAGAACCCATTGTCTTCGCTGTCACAGTGGCGGGAATATGGTTTGGTCTGCAGCAGTTAATTCTCCCGGATAATATCGAGCTGGTTATCGCCAACTCTCTGCAATTCCTTATTGTGCTGAGCATCACCTGGCTCATTGCCCGTTTGCTTGAGTCGCTTTTCACCCATTATCTGGCTCCCCTGGCCGATAAATCTGAAAATGATCTTGATGATCAGCTGCTGCCCATCGTGCGCAAAGGCGTGAAATCGGGCGTGTGGATCCTCGGTGTCATTGTCGCCCTTAACAACGCGGGTTATGAAGTGACCGCGGTGATTGCCGGCCTCGGTATTGGTGGTCTGGCTCTGGCCATGGCCGCCAAGGACACGGTGTCCAATATCTTTGGCGGATTCACTATTTTCACCGACCGTCCTTTCGGCCTCAAGGATCGGGTCAGGGTCGATGGTTATGATGGCACCATTGAAGAAATCGGCATCCGCAGCACCAGGTTGCGCACCCTCTCCGGCACCCTGGTCACCATCCCCAACGCCACCTTCTCCGGAAATGCGGTGGAAAATGTTACAGTGGAACCATCCCGCAAGATTGTTTTGAATCTGGGTCTGACTTACGACACCACCCCGGAGGCCATGCAGCAGGCCATGGGCATCCTCAAAGAAATTAAGGAAGCCGCTGATGGTGTGGAGGAAAAAGTGG
>JAOZJV010000747.1 GCA_029935695.1 Candidatus Krumholzibacteriia bacterium
ACTTCACTCGGGGCAGGATAACTTTTTCATAATCCTGGGGGTGGAGGATGCCGCCCCAGGTGTCGAACAACTGCACCGCGTCGACTCCCGCTTCCACCTGCATGGCCAGGTAGTCGATGATCTGGTCGGTGAGTTTATCCATCAATTCATCCAGCAGTTCGGGCCGGCTGTAGAGCATGGTTTTGAGGTTTTCGTAGTTCTTGGAACCGCCGCCTTCGATGAGGTAAGTGGCCAGGGTGAACGGGGAGCCGGCAAAACCGATGAGAGGTGTTTTGTCGCCCAACTCTTTTTTGATGAGCTTGATGGCTTCGGCCACATAGGCGGTGCCTTCGCGGGCCTCGGTCACCTGCAAATTCCGGATGTCTTCTTCACTGCGGATGGGTCGCTGCAGCTTGGGACCACCATCGCCGAAGTGGAAAGCAGCGCCCATGGGCTCCAGCGGCACCAGGATGTCGCTGAACAGAATGGCGGCGTCAAAACCAAAGCGGCGGATGGGTTGCATGGTCACTTCGCAGGCTGCTTCCGGAGTGCGGCACAGCTCGTTGAAACTCAGTTCTTTGCGCACGGCCATGTACTCGGGCAAATAACGGCCTGCCTGGCGCATGATCCAGATGGGGGTGCGATCGGTGGGCTCACCGCGAAGGTTTTTCAGGAAGATGCATTCTTTCAAATTACTCATCAGCTCAGCTCCAGGAGGTGAAGGTTTCGGCCACGGCGGCCACGGTTTTTTCAATGTCTTCGTCGGTGTGGGCTGCACTCATGAAGCCCACTTCCCAGCCTGAAGGCGCCAGGTAGATACCCCGGTCGATGAGGTCGCGGTGCAGGCGTCCGTAGATTTCCATTTTCGAGCCATCGATGGCTTCGAAAGAACGCGGGGCAGTAGCTTGGAAGACGGTCCACCACAACGATCCCTGACGTACGACCGTGGCGGTGATGCCAGCGTTGGTTGCTGCTTTTTCCAGCCCTTTTTGAAGCAGTGCGCTCTTGCGTTCCAGCTCCTCGTAAAAACCAGGTTGTCCTGTCTTTTTCAAGGTGGCCAGTCCGGCAGCCATGGCTACGGGATTACCGCTGAGAGTACCGGCCTGGTACACGGGGCCATTCGGTGAGATGTGGTCCATGATCTCTTTGCGGCCTGCATAAGCACCCACGGGGAATCCGCCGCCAATGATTTTGCCGTAGGTTCCGAGATCGGGAGTGATGTCCAGCAATTCAGCAGCGCCACCTTTGCCCACCCGGAATCCGGTGATCACTTCATCGAAGATCAACAAGGCGCCGTGTCTGGTGGTCAGGCGGCGGCATTTTTCAAGAAACTCCCGGCGCTGAATCAACAACCCGGCGTTGGCAGGAAAAGGTTCCACAATCAAAGCCGCAGTCCGGTCGCCATGCTCGGCGAAGAAGGCGTCGAGGGCTTCGTCGTCATCCAGGGGCAATACGGCAGTGTGACGGGAAAAATCGGCGGGCACTCCACCACTGCTGGGAGTGCCGAAAGTGGCCAGACCACTGCCCGCTTCCACCAGCAGATGATCCACATGGCCGTGATAACACCCGGCAAATTTGACGATCTTATCCCGGCCGGTGAAACCCCTGGCCAGACGGATGGCGCTCATCACCGCTTCCGTGCCGCTGCTGACAAAACGCACCTGATCAAAGAACGGCAACCGGTCCAGGAAGGCTTCGGCCAGCATAACCTCACGCCGGCAAGGGGCTCCAAAACTGGTTCCTTCACTGATGGCTTCAAGAGCGGCCGCCGCCACTTCGGGGTCGGCATGACCAAGGATCATCGGACCCCAGCTCAAGCACCAGTCGATGTAGGTTTTATTGTCTTCATCGGTGAATTTGCAACCACTGGCTTTTTGGAAAAACAGAGGATCACCAGGTACCGATTTGAAGGCCCGCACCGGCGAATTCACGCCGCCGGGCAAAACTTTTTCGGCTCGCTGCCACCAG
>JAOZJV010000748.1 GCA_029935695.1 Candidatus Krumholzibacteriia bacterium
CCTGCGGATGCCTTCCAGCAATTCAAGGGTGCGTTCTTCCAATGTGAAACTGGCGTGAGCACCGAGCAGGGCCTTGAAGCGGGGGACCCCCGACTGAGGGTTGTCGGCAATTTTCTGCAGATACCGTTCGTTCTCTTCCAGGGTGATGTCGCGCTGGCCCTTGCCGCCACGGTCTGTCACTTCATAACACAGACATCCGCGCAGGCCCACTTCAGCCAGGCCGCTTTCAATGCGGTCAAGGCTGCCACCTACGGCAGCCAAACTGGCATGATGATCAAAAACAAGGGTGGTGCCGCAGCGCACAGCATCCCAACTGCCGGCCAGGGCGCTGAGATAAATGGCTTCGGCGTCCAGGCTGCGATCCAGGGGCCACCATACTTCAGTCAAAATATCGGTGAAAGATTCAAGAGGCGCTTTGGGCATGGGCATGCCGGCGGCCAGGGCAGAGTACATATGGCCGTGGGCGTTGATGTTGCCGGGCATGACGGTCACACCCTGCAAATCTCTGACTTCTTCACCCGGGAGGGGCTCAAGGTCGGGACCTCGCTCTGTGATACGTTCACCTTTGATGCGCAAATCGGCCCGCTCCACTTTGGGCTTGGCTTCGGCATCCATTTCGGCAGGGAAATAATCCAATACGTTGCAGTTTTTCAGCAACAATCCCTTGCCCTTGGTTTCGGCACCCTTCTGGCTCACTGGCGGTCCTCCTGAAAAAAAACAATGAAGATCCGGAGCACGGATCGAAAATGCTATACCAAAGCTAACACATGAAAGGCTGATTGCCGGAATAATATTCGGAATTGACAATTAATTCCGAATTTTCCAAAATACTAACCAGTAAATCATTCGAACACTCATCAAGGATAAAAACAATGAAATGGCAAAAAAATCTGGTATCAGCCCTTTTACTGGCTGCCCTGCTGATCACTCTGGTGGGCACCGCCTCGGCCGATACCTGGCCCGGTCGCCAGGAAAAGGTTCTGGGAATTGGCGTCAAAACCTCTTTTCCCTATGCCGAACTGAAGGATGAGGCCACCACGGGTTGGGGTGTGGTTGGCATCTTTGACTATCCTTTGATTCCCCTGATCGATCTGACGGCCGACGTGGGCTATAACCACTTTCCGGGCGAAGGCGATAACGAAGATGTTGACGTGTGGAATGTCTGCTTTGGCGGGCGCCTGGCGCTGGGGGTTTTCTTCATGGGGGGCGAAGCGGGTTATTTCAGCCATGTGAATGAGTGGAGTTATGTGCCCAGCATGGGGCTGCGATTCGACCGGTTTGAAGGGGCTATTCGCTACAAAGCCGTAGGCGGAGCCAGCTGGACCAGTTTGAGATTCGGTATTTATTTCTAAATTTTCTCGACCTCTGTTGACAGTGTGCGACGTATGTCGCATATTGATGGCGACACTTGTCGCACTTTAGTCAGCAGAGGTTCTTCATGCCGGAAAAACTACCCGATCTGTCCCGCCTGGAAATTCAGTGTCTGCGCCTGCTTTGGAAACGCCAGCAGGCTTCAGTGCGGGAGATTCAAGGGGATCTTGGCCCATCCGCAGGATATTCAACCATCAGAAAAATTATTGAGCGGCTGGAGGAAAAAGGTGCCGTGGAGAGGTCAGGTCGTCAGGGCAAAGCTCTGCTGTATCGCAGCCGTGTGTCTCAGACTGAAATGATGCGCAAGGAAGTGGGGCGTTTTCTCGATACCATGTTCGACGGCTCGGCCCTTTCCCTGATGTCCCAGTTGGTGGACATGGAGTCGGTGACGGCATCGGACCTGGATCGTTTGCAGGAATATCTGGATGATGAAGGGCAGGACAAACCATGAGCGCTGAATTGTCTCTCTTTTGGCCCAGTGGCCTGACCCTGCCGGGATTTGAAATGGCATCCCGCGGGGGACATGAAACCGCCCAGAAAATATTAATGCTGCCAGCCCAGGTGGTTCAGACAAGA
>JAOZJV010000195.1:0-209 GCA_029935695.1 Candidatus Krumholzibacteriia bacterium
TGTCATCAATAAAATCCTGCTGGGCAATAAGTCCCCTGGCACGAGACAGATGAAAAACGCCACCAAGGTGAAAAATGATATTGCCCTGATCATTCAACACCGGAATATCGATGGCCACAGCCGGCAATCCATCGGCGCCCAAAAATCGGTTGGAGATCACGGGCTGGCGGGTTTTAACGGCTTCCTGAAAATACGGCCGGTGGGAAAGG
>JAOZJV010000195.1:219-4175 GCA_029935695.1 Candidatus Krumholzibacteriia bacterium
GAAAGGTTGTAGGTTTTCAGAGATTCCTGAACAGAAAAAGGGTGAGAGAGATAATGATCGCCGTTGGGTAACAAAATAAAAATGACATCGAACCCATGCTTTTTCCCGGACAACAAACCGTCCAGAACACTGCGCCTGTTGTCCTCAACACTCTCGGGAATTCCATTGACACTCAAATCAATCAGAGAAGGATCCAAAGGAAATTGAAAGGGATCTGAATGCGCCGCGAATTCAAGTTTTTCCCGGGCCTCGACCAATTCATCATCCACAAGCAGAGACAGGAGCCTTACGGACTGAGACCGGTTCCCCACCCACTGCTGGACGGCAGATTCCCGCAGTGAAAAATTAAGGTAGAAAACCAGAAGCACGAGGGCCAGCAAACTGCTGGCCAGAAGGACAGTGGTGATTCTCTTGAGTGGGGACATGAAGAAGGGCATCCCTTCAGGCAATATAAAAGAATAAAAACAGGCCAAAAAACCTAGCATTAAAGTAGATAATAAGTCAACAGAACTTCAACGGCCACATCAGCCTCCAAACAAATCTACCAGAAATAAGCTGATGGCCGGGATGTAGGTAATCACCAACAAAGCACCCAGCAGCAGAAGTAAGAAAGGCAAACTGGCCAAATACAAGGAGACCACAGGCTCTTTGAAGCGGTACGATGAGATGAACAAATTCAACCCCACTGGTGGCGTGATGTAGCCAATCTCCAGGTTGGTCAGAAAAATGATTCCCAGATGAACCGGATCCACACCAAAGCCCAGAGCAACCGGCACGATCAGGGGCACAACCACAATCAGCGCCGAGAAAATATCCATCAGGCAGCCCACCACCAGCAGGAAAATATTCAACAGCAGAAGGAAGGTGTATTTGCTGTCAATGTACTGCTGCATCCAATCCAGAAGCAGCATGGGCACTTCGGCGTCCACCAGGTAATTGGTCAAGCCCAGGGCGCAGGACAAAATGATCAGAATTCCACCCACCAGAGTCATGCTTTCACGCACGATGTTGGGAATTTGGCTCAGTTTGATGTCCCGGTAGATGAAGACTTCAACTACAAATACGTATCCGGCAGTCAGGGCCGCGGCTTCCATCACCGTGATCACACCGCTGTAAATACCTCCCAGAATCATAATGGGCAGAGGCACTTCCCAGGCAGCTTCGCGCAAGGATTTCAGAGCCGCGGTGGCTGATACTTTCTGCCGCACCACCCCATCCTTGCGCCCCACCCAGATGCCATAGGCCGAAAGCACCAGCACCAGGAAAATACCCGGCAAAAGCCCAGCCAGAAAGAGTTTGTCGATACTCACCGAAGCCACATAACCGTAAAGAATCAGAGGCAGGCTCGGTGGAAAAAGCAATCCCAGGCTGCCACCGGCTGTGAGCAGACCCAAATTGAAGCGACGATTGTAGCCATCCATGGTCAGCGCCGGCAGCAACAGCCCACCCATGGCAATGATGGTCACCCCACTGGCTCCGGTGAAGGCCGTGAATACAGCACACGTGGCCAGGGCCACCACGGCCAAACCGCCGGGAAAGAGAGCCCTGGAAAGATTGACCAGGCGACCGGGAGCCTTGCTGTAGGCAAAAAGATACCCGGCAAAAGTGAACAGGGGAATGGCCACCAGCAGGGGCGAACCGGCCAGGGTGTACATGGAAACAGCCACAGAGGAAATATCAATTTCCGCCTGCCAGAACAACACCAGGGCAATGGTGCCCAACACCGTAAACAAGGGCATACCGAAAAGAGCCAGCACGATCAAAGCGATGATCAGAGTAAGAATCATAACTCTGTCACCTCCAGACCTTCTTCCAGTGTTTCCGCTTCCATGCCAATAAAAAGGTTCACCACGCTGCGGTAGGAAATCATGAAGAAGGCCACCGGCAACACCAGTTGCAGCACCCACACGGGCATATTTGCGAAGGCCACATCACCATACATTTTTTCATCCAGAACCAACCGCCAGGCCGATACTCCGAGCATGAAAGTTGCCACGGCTGTGGCCCCGTACACCAGGGACCGGCGCCAGGGTTTGATATTGTCGGGAAGCAGGCGGGAAAAAACATCAATATTAATATGACGGGCACTGGTGGTGGCCAGGGCTGCCCCAAGACAACCAAGCCACAGAACAATGTGACGCATGAGAGGGTCAGCCCACAGCAAACCGCTGTGGAAAATATTGCGCAGGATAATTTGCAGGCCGCCAAGAACCACGAGAGTGCCCAGCATCAGCCCCAAAATGCCCACTTCCAACCAACCCAGAGTCTTGAAAAGACCCTCCAGCTTTTTGTGTTTAATCAGTAAGGCGCGCCCGGCAGCCAAAACCACCAGCACCAGCGCCCACAGATAATAAATGGTGTTGCCTTCGCTCAAGCTCATTCCGTTCATTTGGCTCTGTATTCAGCCAGCAGTGTTTTAACCTGCTGCAGCAATTCAGCACTGTAAAGTTTGCCCACACCATCTTCCCAGGCTTCGCGGCCCGTTTTGAAAAATTGTTTGTGCACCGTATCGCTCACTTCGACCACCTGCACACCTTCTTTTTTCATCTCATCGATGGCTTCCTGATTCTGCGCCCGGGTTTTTTCCGTCAGGTTTCGCAAAATTGGTCCGGATACTTCCTGCATAATAGCCAAATCTTCAGGTGATACTTTGCGCAGGGCTTTATTGGAGATCAGGGCAGCGCCCAGGCTATGAGTGATGGGCACATCGGTCATGTAAGACACACGGGTGAACCACTGCAGGGCAATGCAGCCCAGGGTCGAGCTGTAGGCAGAATCGATCACACCGGTTTGCAGTGCTGTCAAAACATCCGGTGCAGCCAGGGGAATAGGTGAAATATTGAACGCCTTGAAAAAGAGTTCAGCCAAGGGGTCACCCGCCCAGACCCACATGCGGGCAGAGGCCAGATCTTCGGGAGTGGCGATGGGCGTTTTACTGAAGATGTAGATGAAACCCACATCAACCCAACCCAGATTCAGATAGCCTCCGTCATTGAAAACTCCGTCAAATTGTTCATCGAGGGCACCACGCACGTAGTCAAGCTCGGCCAGATCCCGGAACATGAAAGGCATCTCCAGCACCCGCACATCCGAGGCCACGGATCCCAGACCAAAACCAGTGAAACCGCCACCATGCAGCTGGCCGTTGCGAATTTTGCGCAGCACATCTTTCTCGTCGCCCTGCACACCGCCGGGATAAAACTTGAAGCCAACCCGGTTGTCCGTGCGGGCGCGCACTTCGTCATCCATCTGGTGCATGGACTTCATCCAGGTGCTGCCCTCGGGAGCCAGGGTGGCAAACTTGATCATGAACTTGGCCTTGGGTTTTCTGGCAGCATCGGCGGCAGTGGCCGTCACCATGATCAGCAGTCCCAGAACCAGAGCGGAAAGACGGAAATTTCTAAAAAATGTCATCGGCTTCTTCCAGTAGTTTGTGTGATTTCTCGGCGGCGATCATGTTCAACAACAGGTATGGATCATCTTTGATTGGCTCGGCGTTAATGATTCCTTCGAGGGTCTCGGTGAACAGATCCACATCCATCATACGATACGTATAGTATCGAGCATAAAAGAACCGGGACAGTTGGAATGAGTTCCCGCTGATGGCAAAAGCCCTGGCAAAGCTGGCCGCCGAGGCATCGGTATCGCCACCCATGATTTTCGGCTTGAAGGCATGAAGCACTCCCTGCATGACATAGGGCATACCTTCAAAGTAATTGCCATCCAGCTCAATGGCCCGCTCCAGCAAAGCCTGAACTTTGGGAATATCCCGCATCACAGAGGTCTCATCAAGGTGCAGACTGATGTATTGGGACCAGCATATGGCCGTCCAAACTGCAGCCGGGACCTGATCCAACCCAATGGACGGAACCAGAGTCTCAAATTCATTGAACGAAATTCCACGGTCCTCAGGCAAATCACAATCAGCAGCCAGTGCTGTCCATGCATGATTCAAG
>JAOZJV010000195.1:4185-6892 GCA_029935695.1 Candidatus Krumholzibacteriia bacterium
CCTTGCCGTAGAGCAGGGAAGCATAATCAGGATCCTCTTCCTCGATATACGCAAAACCGTAAAAGAAGTAGAGCATGGCCGTGTTCAGGCGCAATTCCTCATTTTCCGGATCAGTGTGAACCATCCCCTCCAGAAGAAAGAGATTGGACGGCGCAGCATCTCCGAAGGTCCGCGTATCATCCGAAAGATACGCCGCGGTCCGGGAATTTTCCAAAAGGGGCACCATCACATGCCGCACCGAGTACTGGGTGGCAGAACAGCCGGCCAGAACCGTCAGCAGCAGAAGCGGGGCAAGGGCCCGGAATCCGGCTGCAACTGGAAGTCTTTTAATGTTTTTCATGGATGCTATTGTCATGTCTGTGGCGTATAGGATCAAGGAGGATCTTTTGGAAGCCTTTCTTCACTGTTGGGAATTCATGGTATACTTTGGTGATAGAAAATTATTAAACCAAGTGGGGACGATGTGACCAGAAATCTCAATTCACAAATTGTGCTTTCAGCAACCGTGCTGTTGATTTTTCTGTGTTCAATCCCCACGCAGATATTTGCCCAACATTATCAGGTTCACACCTACCAGGAGTGGGACGGAATGCCCACCAACCCCACTTTTGACGCCGATCAGGATAGTTTGGGGCGTATGTGGTTCGCCACCCGGGTTGGCCTTACCTCCTTCGACGGCCAAAAATGGGAAGTTCACCCGGTCCATTCCGCCGAAAATATTTTACCCCAGGTCTTGCTGGAAATCGATTCGCGGGAAACTTTATGGGCCGTGTCCTCTCGTCCGAAACTGCACCTGGCCCAAGGGGAGGCCGGGCAATGGACCACCCATACTTTCCATTCCTTTCCCATGCGTGGTTTTGTCATTGTGGGTTTGGAAGTCCACAATATGGTGGATGGCACCGACCGGGTTGCCGTGGTCACATTTGGTGGCCAGGTGATTATCTGGGATGGAGTCCGCTGGCATTTCCATGAAGATACCGAACGAACTGGAAATATTCTCAGCACCGAGTTGATCGACTCGCGTCTCTACCTCGCCACCACCAAGGGTCTTTTCAGCATCGATATGAACAGCACCTCGGGAAAAATCCATCCGGTGCTCCACTCTCCACCCGGCCCCATCAACAACCTGGCCCGGGTTTTTAAATCGCAATCCCTGTGGCTGGTGGGCCATGACTGGCTGGGTATTTGGGATGGGGCTCAATTAACTTTCCAGGTTGAAAACCTCAACATCATCCCTCCCAAGCCCCGCATGGGCACGACGGCCCTGGCTGATCCTGTAGGTGGCTTGTATTTCGGCAGCCAGCGCAATGTGCACTATTACCACCCAAAAAAGGGACTGGAAATCCTGAACAACCGGAACGGACTGATTGCCGGTGGGGCCACATCGTTTTTTCAGGACCGGGAAAGTAATATTTGGGTTACCAGCACTCGTGGAATCAGTAAAATCATCAGCCGGCGTTTTGTGGGATACAACCGTGAATCAGGCCTGCTGGAAGATGAAGTCAGTTCTATTCTGCAGATGCAAAATGGACAAATTGTCATGGGTCATGAAGGCGGATTGACCTTCCTTGACCAGCAGTACCGAACCCACCGTTTTGATGGCATTGCCTCGTCCATGGCCCGGGTGATGGATTTGGCGGAAGATCGTTGGGGAAATCTCTGGATCGCCGCTGATCGCCGTGGTTTGGCCAGACTTTCCCCCGGAGGCCAAATTCGCTGGTTTGGCCCAAAAAACAATCTGGAAAGAGGAGTTTTCGCCCTTCATCTGGATCCTGAAGGCACTGTCTGGGTGGGCACCGCCGAAGGTCTGTTCCGGCAAAACGGAGACCAATTCGAAGCCATCAATCTGCTGGCCTCTGATTCTCCCAAGCGACCCTTGATCCGGCGCATCGTACCAGGAACCGATGGCAGTTTATACATTACCACCGCCGTCAACGGCATATTCCGGTACCAGGCCGGCAAGATCACTCAATATTTACCCATTCATGGTGACGCCGGGCGCAGCGCCTACACCTGTCTCCCACTGACCGATGGCGACTTGTACGTGGGCACTGCGGCAGGCTTGTTCAAAATCCAGGATGGTGCCCTGGTCCCAACCTCCCACCCCGATCCGGTCATCACTCGCCCCATCTACTCTATGCTTAAAGATGATCAGGGCCATTTCTGGTTCGGAACTGATCTTGGGGTTATGCGCTGGAATGGATCCCGGCTCGATCATCTGACCATCAGTGACGGACTTCTGGGAAGCGAGACGAACAGGGACGCCCTGATCCAGGCCAACGATGGCACCATCTGGATCGGCACCGACAGCGGCGCCTCGCAATATGATTCCACCTTTGATGTGCCTGCCACCGGGTATCCTTCCCTGCGCATTACTGGTATCATGATCGATGGTCAGATAATCTCCGCCAGTGATGAAGAAATCGTTCTTTCACAGCCTCCCCACAACATGGAAGTCCTGTACGAAAGTTTCTCCTTCCTTGACGAAAATCGTACCCGTTTTCAGGTTCAGTTACAGAACTTTGAAAACCAGTGGCACGACGCCGAAACAATCAGCAACGGCACCAGATCTGTGAACTACATCAACCTTCCCCCAGGCAAATATCGATTTCTGGTGAAGGCCATTCGTGTGGATGGAGTGAGCAGCGAGGTGATGATATCACCCTGGATCATCATCAAGCCGCTGTTCATTGACCGCTGGAGTGTG
>JAOZJV010000196.1:0-2638 GCA_029935695.1 Candidatus Krumholzibacteriia bacterium
TATCTGCCTGTAAATCCAGTGTGGCCCGGAACCATGTAGGAGGTTGGACTATCAAAAGTGGCCGAGGTCGGTCGGCCGAAGGTCCGGACCATCGGGTGGAATGTCATGCGCAGGGCCACTTGATCACCGGCGCTTATTGTCCTTGGTCCAAGCAGAACGGCGATGGGTTTATCAAAATAATTTGCAGGGTTGCCTTCGATATCATAACCGCCAGACGGCCACGGCCTGTTCATGGAAAGATGATCTGAAGGATCATCTCTGATGCCAAAATTTACAGTCGGCACGTGTTCATTAAACAGATGATTAATTCCGTTATAACTATGTTGCATGCCGCCGCCATTGTTGCTGCGGAAATCAATAATCAAGCCATCCAGATCGGGATCATTGACCATGTCCAGGCAGGCTTGGCTCCAGGCAGTTGACGCATCGCTTGTCCACGCATCACATCTGATAAAACCGATTCTTCTGTCACCGTGGTCAAGAACTCCCCAGGTTGTGTGGTCTGGGCCAGAAGGGTGTGGGATGGCTGTACCGACATGGTCGGTGCACGTTGTACTGAGATCCACTCCACAGTCCACCATCAGACTGGTGGGAAGATGTTGAACTTCACCCGAGTCGAACTTGCGGATGTCGATGGTTTCAAAGAGGTGCCAGTTGTCGCCCACCGAGATCTCCCATCCGTACTCGTAAGATGCATCAGAGGTTAGCCATTGATTGCCAATGGGAAGTTCTTCAGCAATCAGATAGGGATACAACTCACTCCAGGATTCACCATCATAACCCAGAATGACATCACCGACTTCCAGGCCCAGTGGATGATCATCGACGACCTCATACACGAAGACACCATCATCACCTGTTGTCAGGCAGGCACCAAAATGGTCGTCCAGTCCAGAGTGGTACCCTATCAGCAGAGGGATGCCTGGCTGTGGATTTGCGTTGACCACATAGTTGATTCGGAGGCGGGTGTGTCCGTTCTGGATCGCTATGTTTACCTGATCCAGAATGCCCTGGAAACGCCCTCTGCTGACGCCGGCCTGGAGCTCTGCCTGGTATTGTGATGAGAAACTCGCCAGGTCCACATCGTGGTTGACGAAGCAGGCAAATTCCGCGTCCAGAGTATTCACCCAGCCGGAAAAAACTTCCCACTGTTCTTCCCCGGTCAGGGAATAACCCCAGACTTCATCAATCATTTCCTGCCAGTTGCCGTCTTTTCCTTTGGGGCGCAGGTCGAGGCGGGGAGTGCCTGTCTGTTGTTTGGGTGAGTTCAGTGAATTGATCCAGTTGGCTTCTGAAGTTGCATCCAATTCAATATGATCCTGAGAGATCACTACCGATGGAAACAAAACGACCACGAGAACAAACGTTATAAAAAATCTCACTATTTTCCCCTTGGAAAAGGTTGGAAATCATCCTCTCATTAACTCAGTGTGAAATTTGTGGGGAAATCCCTTTAATCTTTTTAAAATATTTTGAAATAAGTTTGAGCTGAAAACCTTACTACACCATCAAAGCCCTTCCAGCATGCAGATATTCACCCTAAGCTCCACCAGCTGACAGGCAATCTTACTCCCATCTGGTGAAGGATACATATCAGAGGGCCAAGTGGTTTCAGAGGTCCATATTAGTTCGCTCGCTCCAGTATGAACATTTACTCTTCCAATCCAATAAGTCGCCTTGGAATTGTTCATACCCCGGCAGAAGACCCACTGATTATCCGGTGACCAGGCCAGACCCTGCATGTCACCAAACTCGACTGGAATCGTTTTCGCTTTTCCACTGGCCAGATCGTATACGGCAATTTCCTTGCCGCTGGTCATGTAAACCAATCTGGTGGCATCCGAAGACATGCCTATGGGAACAGAAGATGTACTTGTCACAACATTAAAATCAGGAGAGAGAATGTGGGCTGTTGTAATCGAACGACTTCCAGCATCCACTTCAGAAACAATAATGCCACCCTCGCGCCGTGTGAAAAGGAAGGTGCGCCCATCAGCATTCAATGGATTGGCCATTCCCAGAATGGTTCTTTCAGTGAGCCATTGTTCGCCCAATTCAGCTTGCTTTCCATCGGTAAGCGAGAGGCAGTAAAGGGCACTTTCCCTGGTAAAAAGCAGGTGCTTTCCATCTCCCGATAGACCCAGCGTGGAATTTCCCGGCTCGGTGGCAAGATATTTTATTTCACCGGATACAACGTCCTGCAAAAGAATGTCGGTATCATTGGTTCCATTTGTTTGACCAATGAGAATGTTTTTCCCATCAGGGGCCCATGACTTTGGAACAGTGGGCCACCCTCTGTTGGGAAGCTTCCTTGCTGCCAGCTTTTCATCCGGTCCCATCTCAAGCAACCAGGTGGTTTTTTTCATTTCAACACTCAGATAGGACAAACGGTTGCCGTCTCTTGAACAGCTGAGGTTCATGAGTTGGCGTCTTGGAGATGTATGGAACAGAAAGGATTCGCCTTTGGCGGCACAATGAGTAGGGTCCATGGGGAGTGCCCACAAATCCGAACCGGAATTGGAGTCATTGTGGATACGGATATGGATCAATTTGTGATTTGGCAACCAACACAGTGATCGATGGAAATTCCCGGCTTGCATGGAGGCCTCTTCAAGCAAAACAGTTGAGCTTCCCTGTA
>JAOZJV010000196.1:2648-6888 GCA_029935695.1 Candidatus Krumholzibacteriia bacterium
TCCCTGTAGGTCGGAGCATTCCAGTTTGTTGCGGTAGTATCCGGAGTATCTGAAATAGGCCACACGAAGGCTGTTGGGACCCCAGACTGGGGAGTTAATTTCCTCATCTTTTAGTGCCGAAGCAAGGACGGTGGATTGGCCTGTGCTCAGGTCCACAACAGCCAATTCCTGCAGCTGGTTTCGCTGAAGCAATACCAGCTTTCCGTTGGGGGAAAGAAGGGGATATTCCGGGTTTCTGCTGGAATAAAAGATGGAGTCGGCACCGGTGGAAATATCAATATGAGTCAGTACGAACCCTGAATCAGGATTGGCTCGAAAAAGGTAAATCTGCTGGCCGGAAGGGAGCCAGCCCACAGTCATCTGCTCTTTCTCGGTAACGGTTATGTCTGCATCCCGGCCGTCCCATATCAATTGTTCCTCTTTTGTGTCGATGGATAAGATTTTGAGACTGTGGTCCGGGTTCAAAATGGCCAGTCGGTTTCCGTCAGGAGAAATAGAAGTGTAAATGGGGCCATTGACCAATTCCACTTCCGGAGTAATCGCGGTGAATTTTGGTGCACCAGTTGGGGGTGCAACTTCATCCTGAACCACAAACCAAGTCAGCATCACAGTAGCAATTGTCACCATCATCAAACTCAGAATGAAAGCCCGCCGCCGCTTGAAAACCTTCCGCAGTTGATTGATAGGAGGTGCCGGCCGTGCCTGAATCGCCTCCCCATCCAAATGCCGCTGAATATCGTCAGCCAACTCGTCGGCAGTCTGAAATCTGTCATCCCGCTGCTTGGCCATGGCCTTGGCAACAATATTTTCAGCATCTCCACAGTAAATCTGATCCACTTTGCCCAGCAGTGGGGGCTCCAGCTCAGCGATAATTTTGATGGCTTCAATAAAGCCGGATGTCTTCATGTCCAGGGGCAGTTTGCCCGCAAGCAACTCGTAGAAAATAACGCCTATCTGGTAGACATCCGAACGCGCATCGATGGTGTCACTGCTTCCGGCCACCTGTTCCTGACTCATGTACGCCAGGGTTCCCAACAGCAGACCGTTGATGGTGTTCAAGGTTGCCAGGTCACCATCCAGCCCCGTGGCCCGGGCCACTCCAAAGTCCAGCACTCTGATTTGGATGGTGCCGTCATCTGCCCGGTGGGCCATGAGGTTCGATGGTTTCAAATCACGATGGATGACGCCTTGGTCGTGGGCGTGCTGAACTGCCCGGCAAATACCGATGACCATCTGCATCTTTTCCTGAATGCTGAGATTTTCCTGGCCGGCAAACTCGCCCAGCGATTGGCCCGGGACAAACTCCATGGCAAAAAAAGCCTGGCCCTGTTTCGTTGTTCCTGCTTCAAAAATTTTTACGATTCCCGGGTGATTGAGTTGTCCAAGGATTTGAATTTCCTGAAAGAACCGGGTGCTGAGAGTATTTTCGGTCATGCCAGTGTGCAGAACCTTGACAGCCACATCCCGCCGGGGTTTGTCCTGTCGGGCGAGATACACCGTGCCCATGCTGCCTCGGCCAATGATTTGCAGCAGCTCATAGTTGCCGACTTTTTGTCCCACCATGGACTGGACTGCTTGTGGGGGAGGACTTTGGGGTTCCAGAAAGCCACTCACACCCCTGGCATCAATTTCCATTAACTTTTCGACAATTGAGCGCAGGGCGGAGTTGTCGCCGCATTCCTGTTCTATGAATTTCAGACGATCGGCTTTGGGGATTTCAGTAAGACTTTGGAATATCTCTTCTGCTCTGGCCCACAGTTTAGATTCCATGACCACCGGCCTCGTTCAAGCGGTAGCGAAGGAAGACCCTTGCAAAGCGCCAATCACGTTCCACGGTGGATTCGGAGATACCCAGAGTCTGGGCTGTTTCGGGAATGGACAGACCGGTGAAATACCGCAGCTGGATCACTTGCAATTGGCGCTCATTGACCGTGGCCAATTCATCTAGAGCCTGGTCCAAAGCCAGAATGTCCACGTCGCCGTTGTCGAAGGGGATAAGGTCGGGGTCGACGTTCATTTTCTGGAGATTTCCGCCGTGTTTGGGGGTGGCTTTGCGGCGGGCTTGCTCCACCAGAATCTGGCGCATGGCCCGGGCGGCAGCTCCAAAAAAATGACCCCGGCCGTTCCATCCCGGGCTCATGCCTGGTCCCATCCGCAGATAGGCTTCATGAACCAAAGCGGTGGGTTGTAAAGTTACTCCGGGAGGAAACTGGGCCATGAGAGAGTAGGCAAGTTTGTGCAGTTCCTGGTAAAGAACGGGAAGCAGTTCGTCAGAGACCTGCGGCTCGCCGCCCTCCAGGGCGTTCAGGATGCCAGTCACAAGTTCCGGTCGAAATTCAGTCATGGGATCAAGCCCCCCACAAGCTAACAAAACAGAGACCGGATTATCCCCCAATCCGGCACTGGAAGGTTGAAGCCTGATTATCCCAGATTTTCTTCTGGAATTCAACTGGTGGGTTGGCCACTTGGTGGGGTGGTCAATTGCCACAGCATACACGATGATTCCGTCCCTTCTTAATATCCAAGTATCTCACTGTTCGGACATGACCGTCTTCTTCTCATAAACTCAGTGTGAAATTTCCGGGCAAATCCCTTTAATCATTTTCAAATATTTTGAAAGATGGGATCCTCAGCAGGAATTTTGGGTGAAATCAGGCCCATCACAATCCTTGCACTGTCTCACCAAGAAGATACCAGGGAATTAATTTGTTCTCATTTCTGGTACCACGATCTGTCCCGCCATAAACAAGCCAGCTTTGGACTGCTTCATCCTCAATCAGTGCTTTAAATTTGTTTAAGCCCTTAAAAGAAGATTGGGTTACTGTGGCGCCGGACTTTGCTTCCACTAAGACAAGGTTTTGGCCAACTTCAAAAAGGAAATCAACTTCCAGCCCATGATTGTCCCTCCAGAAAAACAGATTGTTTTCCAGGCCCTGGTTCATTCTGCATTTCAGTAGCTCACCAAATACAAAAGTTTCAAACAGAGCACCGCGCAGAGGGTGTGTGGATATTTGAGCAGCATTTTCAATTCCGATGAGGTAAGCAGCAAGTCCGGAGTCGAGAAAAAACAACTTTGGTGATTTAACAAGGCGTTTGCGAAAATTCTTGTGATAGGGCTGGACCAATTTAATGACATAGCTTGCTTCAAGAATCGACAGCCATCTCCGGATAGTAGTAGCACTCATTCCACAATCCGAAGCCAGGCTGGAAATATTCAGCAGTTGTCCAGTTCGGCCAGCACACAGGCGCATGAATCTTTGAAAAACGGATAAATCTTCAACCATTTGAAGTTGGCGCAAATCTCTTTCCAAATATGTTCGCAGGTAATTGGTGTGCCACATGAGAGGATTAATCTGTCGATCGTAAATTGGAGGATAGAATCCTTTCCAGAGCAGATCGTCAAGTTGCCCTGGTTCAGGGGTGAAAAAAGGGCCTGTTGGGTCCTGGTTTAACTCATCCAGGCTGAATGGCAGCAAAGAAACATTGGCCACCCGACCAGCCAGAGATTGGGAGATTTTTGCATTGAGTGCAAACTGCTGAGATCCAGTGATGATGTACTGTCCCATAATCCGGGACTGATCAACTCTGACTTGCAAATGAGAGAAGAGTTCAGGGCACAACTGGATTTCGTCAAGAATGGCCCCCAGGGGGAAACGATCTAAAAAACCAATGGGATCGTCCTGGGCCCATTGCAATTCCTGGGGCATTTCAAGAGAAACATAAGGCTTATTTTTGAAAACCAATTGGGATAAAGTTGTTTTGCCTGATTGACGTGGCCCGGTGATGGCGACAATCGGAAATCCTGCAGCAAGTTCGAGAATTGTTCGTTTCATTTGTCGATTGATCATGATCTCTCTTTTCGGAGAACTGTACAATATGACTATTGGACTTTTGAATTGTACGGGAATACGAAGAAATGTCAATTGTTTTTGGGCTCCTTATCTCCGGCATCAGGTGGCCAAATAATTTTTTGTGTCATCCCCGGACAACCCCAGTCCAATCTCTTACAGGCATCAATCCGGGCAACCGATCGGCACTTCACGCGCCAGGTTGGTCACCCGCTTTTTTCACAGGTTCCAACCGGGGGTTCTTTCATGCGAAAATTCAGTATTGCGGTATCTATTCTGGCTCTGATTTCTCTGGCGATGGTCCCTTTAGTCACCGCCCAGGCACCCTTGCCCGCCCAACCGCAACCCATCACCGAAAAACCCGTTTCTCCCATGATGCAGGAAATCAAGGC
>JAOZJV010000197.1 GCA_029935695.1 Candidatus Krumholzibacteriia bacterium
TTAGCCCAGAACCGCAAGGAAAAGTGAAATAAAGATCACTAAACCCACGATGGGCCAAGCCAGAAGATCACTCTTGTCGTAGAATTGCTGATACATTTCAGCCTCCTACTTGGCAGCAACTTCTGGAGTGACGGGTTGTGGCCCGCGTCCCAGACGTTGCAGGTAAGCAATCACGGCGGCCATCTCGCTGTCAGGTGCCACGTTGACATCGTTGCCGGCCAAATAATCGGAAATCATCTGTCCCTGGCTCTTGAATCTCTGGACAGCCAGGTCGTAGTCCTCTTCATGATAAGGAACACCCAGTTTACCCAAGGCTCGCATGCGTCCCACAATCATTTCAGGATCGACTGTTTTGCTCTTGAAATGAGTATAAGTTGGCATATTGGACGCAGGTGATGTGGACCGGGGATCCATAAGGTGCAGGTAGTGCCACAAGTTGTCGTACTTGCCGCCGACGCGGGCCAGATCCAGGCCTGTGCGCTTGCTGCCCCACTGGAAAGGATGATCCAGCAACGACTCTTCCATGCGCGAGTAATCGCCGTAGCGAAGCACTTCATGACGGAAGGGACGGATCATCTGGCTGTGGCACAGGTAACAACCTTCGGATACGTATATATCGCGTCCGGCCAGCTCCAGAGGGCTGTAAGGTTTCTGCAGCCACTTGGCGGTCTCGGCCAATGAGGGATCTTCGGCGATCATCTCATCGGTAATTTCCAGAGGCACATTCTCACTGATGATGATGGTGGGAATAATTTCCACCGCTCCACCGATGAGCACGGCCACCAGGGCCAGAACAGTGAACACCAGAGCGTGGCGTTCAACCAAGCCGTACCACTGGCCCCACTTCTTCTGGCTGGTGCCATAAGAGATGATCCCGGCGATGAACAAAACCAGAAGAATAGCCAGAAGAATGGGACTGACCATATCTCCGGCAAAACCGAACAGGAATGCAACCACCAGAATAGAGGTGATAAACAGCATGGGGACACTGGTCATCAGAGCCCAGATACTGACCTTGTCGCCTGCAGGACGCTTCACAGGCACCTGAACGCTGACGGTTTTGGGACTGCCCTGCTTGGCGGTCATAATCATGTTGTAAACCAACAGGAAGGAACTGAGGAAGAACAGCGAACCACCAGCCAGACGAGTCTGGTACATGGCGCGACTGTTGGTCAGCCCTTCAATGAAATCGGGATATTTGAGAAAGCCTTCGGCGTCCAGCGCGCGCCAGAACAGACCCTGGCTTACGCCGCTGACCCACATGGAAACCACATACATCAGGATGGAGATCGTTCCAATCCAGAAGTGGGTTTCGGCCAGTTTGGTGCTGTAAAGTTTGGTTCCGTACAACCGGGGCCACATCCAGTAAAGGATACCGAAAGTCATGAAGCCGTTCCAGCCCAGGGCGCCGGCGTGCACGTGACCAATGATCCAGTCTGTATAGTGACCAAGGGCGCTGACACTCTTGATGGACAGCAGAGGTCCTTCGAAGGTGCTCATGCCGTAGAAAGTCACGGCAACCACGAAGAACTTGATGACCGGGTCGGTGCGCAGTTTGTCCCAGGCGCCGCGCAGAGTCAGCAGGCCGTTGAGCATGCCACCCCAGCTTGGTGCCCACAGCATAATAGAGAAAATCATGCCCAGGGTTTGCGCCCAGTCAGGCAGAGCGGTGTACAGCAGGTGGTGAGGTCCGGCCCAGATATACAGGAAGATGAGGGACCAGAAGTGAACCACCGACAGCCGGTAGGAATAAACCGGACGCTCGGCCGCTTTGACCATGAAGTAGTACATCAGGCCCAGGGGCGGGGTGGTGAGGAAGAAAGCCACAGCGTTGTGACCGTACCACCATTGCACCAGAGCGTCCTGAACTCCTCCATAAATCGGGTAACTGTGGGTCAGACTCGTCGGCAACTGAAGATTGTTGACGATGTACAGCACCGCAATAGTCACGATGGTGGAAATGTAGAACCAGATTGCAACGTAGAGATTTTTCTCGTTACGCTTGGCAAGGGTCCAGAAGAAGTTGACGGCGAATAACACCCAAACAACTACAACCAGCAGGTCGATAGGCCAGATAAGCTCGGCGTATTCCTTGCTCTGGGTCAGGCCCAGAGGGTAGGTGACGGCGGCCGATACAATGACCAGTTGCCATCCCCAGAAATTTGCCCAACTCAGAAAATCGTTGGCCATGCGGGTTTTCAACAGCCTTTGCGTGGAATAATAAATCCCTGCAAACATGCCGTTGCCCACAAAGGCAAAAATGGCGGCGTTGGTGTGCAGGGGACGCAAACGCCCGAAACTCAACCATTCGACGCCAAAGTTGGCCTGCCAGAATGACAGTTGGGAGGCGACAATGACGCCTACCAGAAATGCTACCACGCCCCAGACGATCGTAATGATCGAAAAGGCACGGACGACAGCGTCATCATAGACGACTGTCTTCATTTGGGTGTTCGTTGCTTCCATATGGAGCACCTTCCTCCTTTGCTGATAATCCCGACTACCCGACCAGGCACAAGCGCTAAAAACCCCCTACAAATGGGAATTACTTGGCATTTTGCCCCTGAGCATTAGAATCGATCTCGCCTGAATTGTCATCAACCTTTTTAGTCTTGTTTTTTTCTTCTCCGGTGTCATCGGCCAGAGGCAGCAAACTGAGTCTGTCCCCATGTTCAAAGTCACCATCAAAAAGGCGGGTGAAAAAGAAGACCAATCCGGCGGCAACCAGCATCAGGCTGATGATCACGAGGGCAATAATTACATCCATGGCAACCTCCGGGTTGTCAGACGCAAGGCCGTTAAAGAAACCACCGAAACCGAGCTGAGGGGCATCAGGATCGCGGCCACCACGGGAGTGACCAGGCCGGCAAGACACAGCCCCACAGCCAGGCCATTGTAAAGAATGGCGAGAGCAAGATTGTCACGGACGACTTTACGCAAGTGCCGGGCTGCCAGCAATGATTTTCGGATGGCGGAAATTCCATCACCCATAAAGTAGAAGTCTGCTTTCCCCGGCAGAACGGGGCGATCAACGGCAGGGGTGGCGGCGCAGAGGGCTACTTCAAAGCTGGGGCTGTCGTTCAGGCCATCGCCCACCATGAGGGTGTCCAGGTTGTCCAGTGAGCGTACTTTTTCGGCTTTTTCCTGAGGGTTCAGGCCGCCGAAAGATTTTTCAGGCTCAACGACCTGGGCCTGGGAATCGCCACTCAGCAGATAAACATCGAAACCGGCAGATTTCAGGTCTTTCAGCTCGGCGGGGGCATCGGCTTTGAGTTCTTCGCGCATGGTGAAGCCGGCAATGAGATTGTGGTTCAGGGTCAGGAGAGTTTGCGGGGTGGGTGTTGTTGGTGAGTTTCCCAGGGCAAAATCAGCTTTTCCCAGTCGCCAGATTCCATCTTCAAGGGGCAGTTCAAGGCCAGAACCTGGAATTTCAACCAACTCTTCACTGAAGATTTTCAGGTTGTAATCTTCGGGGGCAGTGGCACCGGCGAGAGCCTGGGCCAGACACTGGCTGACCGGATGGTTGCTGCGCAGAATCATGTGCTGCAGAACAGCTTTTTGGTGCGGGTCCAAATCCTGGAGAGATTGTTGGGATGTCTCGTCCAGAATCAACTGACCCATGGTCAGGGTTCCGGTTTTATCCAGCAGGATCTTCTTAACAGAGAGAGCTTTTTCCATGAAGCTGGCCTTGCGCAGGAATACGCCGCCGCGGCGCAGGGCGAAATGGACCAATTCTTCAGCCAGGGGAGTGGCCAGTCCCAATGCGCAGGGGCAGGTGACCACCAAAATACTGATGGTCACTTTCAGGGCCAGGGTGATATCCGTACGGGCCCAAATGGCAAAGCCAGCCACAGCGGCCACCAGCACCAGAGAAACATACCAGCTGCTGATGTTGTGCCACCACTGGGGCTTGAAATCTTCATCGCTGAGGGTGGTGGAGCGCAACAGGTCCTGCAGGCGGCTGTCGGCAAAGTCTTCATTGGCCGTGACGGTGAATCCGTGGGTGGAGGCATTAAAAGCACCGGCAGGAATGGCATCGCCTGGTTTGAAGGCAATTTGCTCGGATTCACCGGTGATCCAATCCAGGGCCACTTCGGTGGACCGGCGCATGAGGGTTCCTTCCACGGGAAGCAAATCTCCCGGGGCGATCCACAACTCATCGCCCAGCAGCACTTCGGTGGCAGCGATGGCTTGGGGGTTGCCACCTGTCAGGCGTTTCACCGTGAGATTTTCAGCTCCGGAAGAATCCAGCAGGGCGTTGCGGTTTTTCTCAAGGATGTGTTCCTGGGCCCAGCGTCCCACCAGCATCAGGGCGATGAAAATAGTCAGGCTGTCGAAATAGGCTTCTTCGGGCCCCTCGGTCAAAAAGCCCCAGATGCTGCCCAGGTAAGCCAGCACCATGCCCAGGGAAATGGGCACATCCAGATGAGCCACCCGTCTTTTCAGGCCCGCGATGGCACCTTTGAAAAATACGCCTCCACCGGCAATAACCGAAACAGTGGCCAGAACCAAACTCAGCCAGCCAAAGAACATGTACAGGCCGCCATCTTCAGGGGCCAGTCCGAAATAGTAGCTCAGGCTGAACATCATCACATTCATGGCCATGCTGATGGACACAGCCATGCGCATGAGCAGACTGCGGGAATGCTTGTGCACCCCTTTGCGACTGGGCCCCAGCCTGTAGCCGAATTTTTCCACTTCGCCGAGGAATTCTTTCAGCTCGCCCTGGGCGGGATCCCAGATCAATTCGACTTTTCCAAGAGTAGGGTTGATGCGCAAACTGATGCCCGCCGGCTGGCGTTTGAAAAGCTCTTCGATGAGCCACACACAGGCGGCGCAGTGCACCCCTTGAATGTCCAGATCCAGGTGCAGAACATCGCTGGTGGCGGTGGGAGAAGAGGCCTTTTCTTCGATGATGCGATCGAGCCAGCCAAAACTGTCGCCGCGCAGGTTGGCCGCCGGGGCGTGAGAGACAGGTTTCAGGTCGTAAAAGCGTTCCAGATTTTCCTGGTGGATCATGCGGTAGACATTCAGGCATCCCCGGCAGCAGAAGGGACCGTCCTGACGATTCCAGAATTTACCCAGAGGATTGCCGCAATGCACACAGAGGCCGCTGTTTGCGGCTTTGAGCCAGTCTTGTGGCCAATCGGAGGGGAAGTTCTCGTCTGGCGTTTCGGCAGACATGATCAACTTTCGGGGTTTTTATTCACTGATTTATGCGCACAAAAAGCACACCTTCCAAGAGGGCCTCGGGTGTGCTGGTTTCTCTGGCGGGATTCTAGACTTTTTTCATCTTCAAGTCAAATTACCGATACAATGATTTGCTCGATCCCAGCTTCTCCTGCAACCATTGAGTGACGAGTTCAAGAAACTCGGGTGCAAGAGTTTCTTCGATCAATCCGTACTCCGATATGGCGCCAGTGTCGCAGTGTTGGAAGAGATGGTTGAGTTCCGGTAATTCAACCGTTTGAAAATCTTCCGCGCCTCCGGCTGCAAGGGCCGCAGCGATTGCCGGCAGGTTCTGATTCGCATCCACCTGCAAATCTTTGCTGCCGTTAACCGCCAGCACGGGGCATGAAACCTGGCGCAATGTTGGGGCGGGATCGTAGTTGAGGAACCAGCGCATCCATGGATTGGTTAATTGAGCCCTTGCGACCTTGTTGAAATCTTCCTGCGAGCCAACCTCTTTTTTTTCGTCGGCCGTCAGGCTTTCATAACTCTCGGTGAGATATTTATCAATGCGTTGGTCGAACTCTTCTGCTTCGAAGCCTCCGCAGAGGATTTCAAATCCTTTTTCCTGGTTAGCCAGAGAAGTTTCCACCTGCTGGTCCGAAAGACCCTGGGCCTTCAGCATGAGTCTTCCCTGCAGACGCAAAACTTCTCGCCCATCAACCCCTGGTCCAGCCATCAGAACGATGGCGGCGACGTCTGGATTATTTGCCGCCACCATCGGAGCAATTAACCCGCCTTCGCTGTGCCCCATCAGGGCCACACGGTCAGAGGCAATGTCACTGCGACCTTGTAAATAGAGGAAACCGGCTTCCGCATCCTTGGCGAAATCCTGAGTAGTGGACTGGGCAAAACTGCCCGTGCTCTTGGCGGTGCCGCGATCGTCCACCCTCAAAACGGCGAGACCATGCCGGCTCAAGTGATCAGCCAGCACCCAGAAAGGCTGGTGGTTCATGAGGGTTTCGTTTCGATCCTGAGCACCCGATCCGCTGATCAGCAGAACGCAGGGATGAGGACCCTCGCCCGGAGGCAGGGTCAGCGTGCCGCGCAGGGTGATCATGGGCGAGGCGCTCTTCACTGTCTCGGAGTGCAGGGTTTTCTGAATGTTGTCCGGGTCGAAAGTATACTCAACTTCTTCGATGGTGTACGGGAAGGGTTCCTGGGGTTCCTGGGGTCGCAGCACCACGGGCTCTTCGACAATTCGTTCGAATGCCAGGGGCAGCTCCACGCCCTGCTTCCAGGTTCCTTCGATGTGGTCGCTGTCGATCATGGTTCCGCTGAAGGATGCGCGCAGCCTTTTGAGTTCAAAACTGACCTGGTCGCCATCGACGACGAGGTTGCTGACAATCAAACCGTTGGCGCCCTGGTCAATGCTGTCGAGGGTGACCAGCCACTTGCTGTGCTCAACCCGTAAAATGAGGCGCAGTTTTACGCCTGCATCAAGCGCACCGGACCACATGCCTTGCATGATATCAAGGCTGTCGGTTTTTGTCTCACTGACCTGTATATCATCGAACCACACCTGGCCGCCACGGTTTTCAGGATTGGACAGGCCAGCCCTGATGCGCACATGATCTGTGCCTTCGGGGACGGTGAACACGGTTCCCACTTCGGTCCAGTCGGTGGTTGTTCCGATGGGATGATGCTTTTGT
>JAOZJV010000749.1 GCA_029935695.1 Candidatus Krumholzibacteriia bacterium
TCATTGACCATCCAGGATAAGACCAGAACCGGTTCGGGGCGTAGCGCAGCACGGTTAGCGCGCCTGCTTCGGAAGCAGGAGGTCGGGAGTTCAAATCTCCCCGCCCCGACCAATGCTAAATTGTTCAGGAATATAAGGTTAGCCTTTTGGGTTAGCCTTTTTTCTATGCTATCATTCTATATGTTTGGGACCGTAGGGTCTATATTGGGACAAACTGAGACGCCAGCGACATACAAAGTTGTTTCAGGCGACAATTTGACCTTCATCGCCAAACGTTTTGGAATCACTTTAAATAATCTCAGGCGATCCAATCATTTTAAGTCGGATGTATTGTCCATCGGACAAGAGATCAGGATTCCCCAGCCATTTCAATTATCCGCACCTCAGAAACTCAAATGGAAACGCCCCTGCCGCAAAACCGGTAAGATCCTGCGCCCTTTTGGGAAATATAAGGAAAAGAACATCCTCATGGCCCGAACCGGAGTTGATCTGGCTTGCCCCACTGGATCTGAACTGCGCGCCCCGGCCACGGCTATCGTCAGATATATTGGCCCCCTCGATGGTTTTGGAACCGTTCTCATCCTGGAACATTTTGACGGCTATACCACGGTGTTTTCGCCACTGGACGCCGAATCCATGAAAGTGCGGGAGGGAAGCGCCATCAACCAGGGACATCTGCTGGGACGAACAGGTGAACCGGTTCTGGAGAATAGTCCGCCTTACCTGCATATTGAGTTACGAAAAGACCAAGTCGCCATCAAACCGAAACCGTTGCATCCTTAGACAGGGAGATCCTCATGGACCTGCGTAAGATCATCCGCGATGTGCCCGACTTCCCCAAACCGGGGATCCTTTTCCGGGACATCACCCCGGTGATGCAAAATCCCGCTGCCTACCAAGTTGCTATTGACGGCATGACTGCCCTTTTGGACGGAACCGATTACAACAAACTGGCCGCCGTCGAAAGCCGTGGCTTTATCTTTGGCGGCCCCATGGCCCTGGAGCAGGACAAAGGCATGGTTCTGATGCGCAAAGCCGGCAAACTGCCTGCTGATATCCACCAGGTGACTTATGATCTGGAATACGGCTCAGCCACCCTGGAAATCCATAAGGATGCCCTTCAGAAGGGCGACCGCGTGGTCATCATCGATGATTTGCTGGCCACAGGCGGCACAGCCCTGGCATCAGCTCAGCTTGTTCACAAAGCCGGCGCCACAGTGGCAGCGTTTCTCTTTATGGTTGAATTGGAGTTTTTGCAGGGCCGAAAGCTTCTTGAGGAAGCCGGGCCTGTTTTTTCCCTTGTGGAGTATTCCTGAACGGTCTAAATTTCCATCCCGGCCGCTTTTAGGCCGGATTCAAGGTGCCCCCGTAGCTCAGCCGGATAGAGCACCAGATTCCTAATCTGGGGGCCGTGGGTTCGAGTCCCGCCGGGGGTACCATCATCTTTAATTACGGTAAGTTACTGAATTCAATGAATTTATTTTCCCACATATTGAACAGATAACCACTCAAACGTTCCGCCGTATCCTGCTGGTCATTTTCAAAATTCTCGCCGAAAACACTTACTAAATCCCCAACTTTGGCTTTTCCATCCATGTTCAACCACAGCAATGATCCACGAGATTCCAAAGGGAGCCGGATAAAACGTTTCTTTTCACCAAGTCGAGGCTGGATCAGCTTACCCCAAACAGGTCCTGTGAACCGTGGAATTAAAAGCGTGACCTGGCCTTCATCCGGGCCCAATTCATGCTTTACTTTGGCAACGGGGACCAAATCCATGAAATCAATTCCCGAAAATCGCTTGGCGGTGCGGTTAAAAAGCCATGAAATCAAAAAACTTGCTCCTGGAAAATGTAAAAAGGTCTCGTCTCCACGCACATTAGCTTTTATCATGTGGGTGTCCAATCAGAATCTAAGAAACCTGACGAAAGGGAATGAT
>JAOZJV010000198.1:0-481 GCA_029935695.1 Candidatus Krumholzibacteriia bacterium
ACCAACCTTGACGTCCACACAATAAAAACAATCCTCATGGAAACAGCACGCGATCTTGGCGATCCCGGCGAAGATAATACATATGGCTGGGGCCACGTCGACGCTGAAGCCGCATGTCTGGCGGCCATCGAAGGATTTGGCATATTGGAAGGGTACGTGACAAACTCGAGTTGGAATAACAGCCCAATCGAAGGTGCGCGGATCCGGATTCTGGACTTGGGATGCACTTGGTACACCAATCCGGAAGGATTTTTTAAAGGCGCCGTGCCAGCTGGTTCTTACGATGTGGAAATCAGCCATCCTTCTTTTGCCACTGAAACAGTGACCATGGAATTTTTCGAGGATAATTTGACAGTTCAGGACTTCTCGTTGGTCGATGTTGCCGGGCCCACCATAGTCGATGTATCCGATGACAAGACGAACCCCGATCCAGCTGGTCCATACCGGGTTAAGGCAAGAATTACCGATCATAGTACCGTTG
>JAOZJV010000198.1:491-6856 GCA_029935695.1 Candidatus Krumholzibacteriia bacterium
ATCAAAGTTGTACTTCCGGATCAATGAGTCGGGTTGGACCGAGCTGGACATGACAGCCGATCTGCAGGATTCGGATGTTTATTATTGCGATATTCCGGGCACAGCCGTCGGTTCACAAATTGATTTCTATGTCATGCCCGAAGATGGTCTGGGGATGACCAATTTTTATCCCGAGAACGCGCCACTTGGCTTCAATACCCTCTTGATCACCGAAACTCTCTATTTATACGACGGTGATACGTTTGACCCGGACTGGCAGCTCGGCGTTCCAGGTGACCAGGCCACCAGCGGCTTGTGGGTTTTCGATGATCCAATCGGTACAGAGTGGATCGGGATCCCGGTTCAGTGCGAAGACGACAACACCGAAGACCCAGGAGTGAAGTGTTTTGTTACCGGCAATGCTCCGGTAGGCAGTATCCCAGGAGCCAACCAGGTTTCGGATGGATGCACAACTCTGTTGAGTCCTGTCTTCGACCTGAGCGAAGTGACCGAGGCCTTTGTCAGCTACCATCGCTGGTTCGGTCAGCCGGGTCTCTTTGGATATAATGATTTTGCCATCGACATCTCTAACGACGGCGGCGGCCACTGGCTTCCGTTGGAGCTTGTTCGGGGTGACAGTGCCGTCTGGCAGAGAAGGGCTTTTCGCATCAACGACATTTACGGAACTCCCGACCAGGTTCAACTGCGGTTCGTTGCTTGTGATGAATTGAATCTCTTGGTTGAAGCGGCAATTGACGATTTCTCCATCGAAACGTTCACCCCGGCGGTGATCGTTTCGGGAGTATCGGATGATGTTCCAGTGCAGCCCCGAACCCGGCTCGAACAGAATGCACCAAATCCGTTTAATCCCGCCACAACCATCAAGATGCAGTTGAGCAGCCCAACGCATACACGTTTGGAGCTCTTCGATATGTCAGGACGCTTGGTGCGCACTCTGGTGAACGATCAGATGGAAGCAGGAACTCATTATGTTCGTTGGAACGGTATGGACAATCAGGATAAGGCTGTTGCCTCAGGTGTGTACTTCTACCGTTTAAAGGCTGGTGTCTTTGAGCAGAGTCGGCGGATGACTCTTTTGAGGTAGCTTGCACTTTAGACTATTGCTGAAATACCGCGCCTCGTTATTAACGGGGCGCGGTTTTGTCCCATACTTCAGAAGATCGCTCTTTGACAAAAATAAACATGTGGACTACAGTAGCTATCAGAATCCACAGTCAATGACTGGAAGAAAAAATGAGAACAATTCAAATGACACTTGATTCAGATCTGGTCGATGCCGTTGACCTGGTATCCGAAGAACTCAGCACCAGCCGGTCAGCATTTACCCGCCAGGCCCTGCGCGATGCCCTGGCTAAACACAAACGGCAACAACTTGAAAAACAGCACCGCAAGGGATATGAAAAACACCCCATGGTTGCCGAGGAGTTTGGCGTTTGGGAAACCGAACAGGTTTGGGGTGAAGAATGAAGCGAGGTGAAATCCGGTGGTACAAATTTTCAAAACCCGATAAAAAAAAGCCCGTTCTCCTGCTCACACGCGATTCCATTATTGAATACCTCCATGAAATCACCATCGCACCAATAACCAACACCATTCGTTGCATCCCCACGGAAGTTGTGCTCACCGAAGCCGATGGTGTGCCTCATGCCTGCGCAGTCAATTGCGACCATCTGCAAACTGTTTCCAAGGGTAAAATTGGGCCCGTCATCACCACCCTGTCTGTTGAAAAAATGAAACAGGTGGGACCAGCGGTTCGGTTCGCATTAGGATTCAGCTGACAAAGTTGAAAGATATGTGGACGATTCCCGGATATCGGAAAATACTGTGGTAGGCTCAATTTCCAACTCAATGCCCAGGACGGAATCCTCCATGCAAAAGAAACTCTTCCGAACCATAGAAAACCTCCTGGATGAGGTGGACAACTCCGGCGGCAATGAGCAGTCCCTCATCAACATCCTGCACGTTCTGGTGGAAAGCGAAGACACTGCCAGCTGGGGCGTGGTCAGCGGCCGGCTTTACAAAGAACGCGAAAACGACTTCAAGCTCATCAAGAGCATCAGCGGACTGGGCCCTGAAATTACCGGTAAAACCGTCAGCAAAGACTACCAGGTGGTTAAGGATATCCAGCATCATCGGCTTTGGATTGTTTCCCCGGAAAGCCCTGGTTTCGACCCTGAATTCGAAGCTCAATTTTCCGAAATGGATTCTGCGGCCATCCTTATTGGTCGGGATCCTGCCTACATTCTTAGTCTGGGCATTCGGCACCATGGCAGTGAAGATGATTTGCGGGTCCTGCTGGGAACCCTGCGTGCATCGCTGGGCATGAAGCTTCGGGAACAGGCTCTGGCCGACCAGATGAAACAGGCTCAAATTATTCAGCAATCACTTTTGCCGGCTCATATTCCTGAATTTGAAGGCTTTGATATTGCCGCTGTGAGTATTCCCGCCGAAGAAGTGGGTGGCGATGTGTACGACATTCAGAGGGTTGAAGAAGGTGTTCTCGGCTTGATGCTCGCCGATGCCAGCGGCCACGGACTGCCCGCGGCCCTGCAGGCCCGAGATGTGGTCATCGGCTTGCGCATGGGCATCGCCGAAGGTGAAAAAATCAGTGGCACGGTGGCCAGGCTGAACCGGGTCATCCATCACAGCGGATTGGCCAGTCGGTTTATTTCGCTTTTTTATGGAGAGTTGGAATCAGCGGGAAATCTGACTTATGTCAATGGTGGGCATTGTCCACCACTGTTGATCACACCCAACAAAAAAGTTTATGAGTTAAAGGTTTCCGGGCCGGTGCTCGGACCGCTGCCTGATGCATCGTACAGCCGGGGTTACCTCACCCTCAAACCGGGTGAAGTTCTGGTCATTTTCTCTGACGGAGTAACCGAACGGCACGAACCCGATGACGACCTGGACGATCCGGACAGTGAAGTTCTGCCGGTGGAGTTTGGTCGCGAAGGTCTTGTGCAGACCATCATCAAAAATAAGAAAAAAAGTGCGGAAGAAATTATGGGCGCCATCATGACGGCCGTCAGCAAGTTCGGCAAAGATCGGCCCTATGAAGATGATGTCAGTGTGATGGTGATCAAAAGATTGCCAGCCGAAAACTACCCGCCGGTGGAACCACTCACGTTGTTGCCCACCGAAACCAGGCGGTAAAGAGCCACGGTCCAGGGCTGTGGTTCCCTTAGCCCGACGCCTTCCAGAATGCAGGTGTCGAGCAATTCAAATCGGATGCCGTGCATGGTTTTGCCTTCCCACCGGGGAGCACCCTCGCTGCGGTCCACAAAGTAGTCCGGCCGGCGTCCGCTGCCAGCTTCCCGCGTTTCCAGCCAGGCCCCGCTGGCCACCATCTCCTGGAATCCAATCTTCTGTCCCAGCTCCAGAATCTCCGGGCTCACCAACCCCATCAGGTCAAGCACCCGGCGCTCGCTGGCATAACCGACGGCGCCAATATCCAGGGCGGCGATGACCGCATCCTCAGGTGTGTTCTGGCTGAGCCACTCTCCCATTCCCAAATAACATTCCCGCACTCCCGCAGGGAATTTTTGGGCGTGGGGAACAACCTGACTGAAGAAAATCCAGCCGTTGAAAAGAAGGGTCAGGGTTACGCCGCCGATCATGAAAGCGTGACCGACTTTCCGTCCGTGCAGGGCGACCCGTTTCCCACCCAGCAACCATTCGGTAATCACGCCCATGGCCAACAAAAGAACCGGCGCCAGAGGGCTCACATACCTGGAAATAATCCAAACCTGTTTGACGGCATATCCGCCCAGCAAAACGACAAACCAGGTGGCGGCGATACCGACCAGGGCCGTGGGACCCCACACCGACCAGGGGCCCTGCCCGGGGACTTGTTTCTCATTCGTATCAACCAGATCTTCCAGACCGGTATCGTACCGATTCTCCCAAACCGAATCCAAATCTCTCCGGTTGCATAAAAGGACTAACACCACAAGAACAAACAACACCAGCCAAAGCAGACCCTGGGTGGCTGCCAGCTGTTGGAGCGACCGGAAAAGGTATTCCAGAACCATCATGAGAGAAGGAGCCGATGTGCTGGATTTGGCGGCTGCCGTGCCAGGGGTGATGCGGCCAAAAGCATGCCATGCATACAGCAGCCAGGGCCCGATAACCAGAAACCATCCCAGAATCGCAGCCAGCAAAGGGCCATGAGGTCGTGCCTGGGTGCGCCCGGCGGCTCCATCCACGCTGCTGGCCCGGAAATATTCGAACCAAAGCAACCAGGGCAAAGCCAGGGGAGCCAGAAGCATGAACTCGGGCCGCACCAATCCGGCCATACCGGCCACTACGCCCCAGCCAAGATACCGCAGCCAGAGCTTCTCCCGGGTCACACTCCAATCAGGCTCACGGCCGATGGTCAGGGGCCACAACAACAAGAGCAGCAATGCCGTGGCCAGGGGTGTTTCCATGCCAGAAAAAGTCCAGCGCAGAAACCACACATCACTGGCGGCCAGCACCAGCAAAACACCCCGCCAAACCGGAGAAAAAGTCATGCGCTCAAGAATATTATCCAGAATGATGATCATGGTCAGACCACTGAGGGCGCCCAGCAGCCACGCTGCCGTGAACGGAGCCATTCCCAGTTTCAGGAAAATCGCCAGCCCGAAAATCCACAAGGGACTGGTGGCGCCGTAACTGCCCTGGCCTGGATTGAAGGAAAATTCACCGCGCTCGATGAGGTTGTGCGCGTACCGCAGATGGATGTAGGTGTCGTCGGTGATATAGCCGCGCAAAAACCAGCCAGCCGCAGCAAAAATAGCCACGGCAAGAACGAGACGGATCATTCGGGACTGGTTCATTTATCTGGACATTCCGATTATTTGAGGAACATGGGCAAGGCCTGAACCCGGCGAATCACCGGGCGATATTCATCTTCATCGTAGAAGCGCTCCACGTCAACACGTTTGACGCCTTCGATGACAGAATTCAGCCCCACCGTGGTGTATTTTCCATCCTGCAGAGCTGTCATCAGGCCGCTGGCTCCATCGAGCAGCATGTCCATGGCCAGATTGCCGAAATTCATGGCTACCATGCGGTCCAAAGCATCGGGTGCGCCGCAACGCATCATGTAGCCCAGTTGCTGAAAAGTGACCTTGTGACCGGTGAGTTCCTTGACTTTATCAGCGATAAAATGCCCCACGCCCCCCAGCTTCTGGTGGCCGTAAGCATCTTTTTCACCTTTTTGAGTGATCTGTCCGCCGATGGGCATGGCGCCTTCACTGATGGTCATCATGGCGTAGTTGCTGGGATTATGATGCTTGTCGCGCACAATCATTTCGGCCAGTTTTTCCACATCGAAGGGCACCTCTGAAATGAGGGCCCGGTCCACGTTGGCCAGGTAGCTGGCCACCAGACTGGTCTCGCCACTGTTGCGACCGAAAAGCTCGATCAAACCAATGCGCTCATGGCTGCCAATGGGCGTGCGCAGATCATTGAGGGCCTGCACGCTGCGGGTGATGGCGGTGCCAAAGCCAATGCAGTAGTCAGTGCCGTAAACATCATTGTCCATGGTCTTGGGGATGGCAATCTGGGGATAGCCGGCCTGATTCAGACGGGCTGCGTAACTGAGGGTGTCGTCGCCGCCAATGGGCAGCAGGGCATCGATTTCCAGATGCTCAAGATTGGCCACGATGGTATCTGTAATATCCACCGGATAATTGATGCCATCCTTTTTGAGATGATCGGGCATGTCCTGTTCGCGAACCTTGGCCGGGTTGGTGCGACTGGTGTGCAGGAAGGTGCCTCCGGTGCGGTCGATGGTGCGCACATCATCGTATTCCAGGGGAAAGACCCATTCCTGATTTTCTTCCAGTGATCGTTCAGGCCGGTAGTTGGCCAGTCCGCCCCAGCCGCGGCGAAATCCATACACTTCCAGGCCTGCATTTTTAGCCCGGTGCACCACCTGTTTCATGGCCGAGTTCAGACCGGGTACATCGCCGCCACCTGTCAAAATGGCAATTCTCTTCATGCGCCGCTTCATCATCATCAATACTCCCGGTTAACTGATTTTTTTGCTGCTGTAGCTATGCAGGCAAGATACGATCTGATCAATTTCCCAGCAAGAGCCTAGGTTGATTCCGGGAAATTACAATGGCAACCTTCGGCAAGGAAAGTGCCGGCGCAGCTCATTTGTGCCAGCTTTCGCACATCATTTTCACTGAGCCCGAAAGTATCCATGGCCAGCTCATATTCCCTTGAAAGACTGGTGCTCGACACCGTGGGATTGTCGGTGCACAAAGCCACTTTCACCCCCGCGTCCAGGAATTTCAGCAGGGGGTGATTTTCCAGTTTGTCGATGGCACCGGTTTGCACGTTGGACGACAGGCACACCTCAAGCACTACAT
>JAOZJV010000750.1 GCA_029935695.1 Candidatus Krumholzibacteriia bacterium
ACAAGTTGATCCCAGGCGCCGATGACGACTTTTGCCATGATCAGGCCTCCGCAGTGGGGGTGAGGGTTGTAAGGATATGGCGGTGGAAACTCTGGGCCGCATTCCTTGGGTCCACCTTGAAAAATGTTTCTCCGAACCGCACGCTCACTTCATCCTTGTTGCAGCACCCGCCAATGGCAAAGCTGCATTTCAGGCAAATTTGATTTTCCAGATTTTCACGGGCAATGAGATCCAAGTAACTTTTTAGCACCAGCTCTGCCCCGCTTTGGTGGCATTTTTCGCCGACACAAACGACCAGATCCTGCATGATTCTCTCCTGATTGGTTTTTGATGTAATAGACAGAAAATTGAAATTGTCTGCCGCTTTTGCTGTTAAAGAATTAACAAAAAAGCCTAGGAAGCAAGGAGAATTTTCATTCTTTTTTAAAAAAGTTTAATCGACTGGCGGACAACAGGTTGCAGGAGAGTGTGGCGAAGGTTTATTCCTCTGATATCAGCGAGTGTTTTATTTAACCCTCCATAACCGGTTATTTTAATAACGGAACCTTTTGGGGAATGCTCGCGTAGAACAAAGCCCACCATCATGATTGGCGACCGCATCGTGGTCAATAAACTGGCCTATGATTTGAAGATTCCTTTCACCGAGATTTCCGTGGCCTCGTGGTCATCTCCCGCCAGGGGAGATATTGTCACTTGCTGGTCTCCCCAAAACGGTGATCGTCTGGTCAAGCGCGTGGTGGCCATTCCCGGAGATACTATTGCCATGCAGGGCGGGCGGGTGCTGATCAACGGTACACCATTGCAATACGAAATGACCACTGCAGAAGAATCTGAAATGCTTCCGGATCGTGTGTTTTTCACGGAAGATTTAAAGGGTGTGCGCCACACGGTGGCTCATGATCCTCAAAAAATCGCTTTGCGGGATTTTGGTCCGGTGATGCTGGATGACGGAAAGTATTTCCTGATGGGGGACAACCGGGACAACAGCGCCGACAGCCGGTATTTTGGTTTTGTGGATCGCTCGGCTATTTGTGGCCAGGTGGTTGGTTTGGCTTTTTCCCTGGATCACGACAATCATTATCTGCCCCGAGGGGATCGTTTTCTCACCGCCCTGAATTGAACTTGTCGCGCCGCTTGAAAAGGTTGAGGTATTTGCCGCCACCTGCGGGAATGCTGATCATCTCGTAGTGCTTGCCGAAACGTTCATCAAAGACGATGTCTTTTTCACGCTCCAGAATGGGGATCAAGCCCTTGCGGGGACCATGGGTGATGTCCACGTTGCCGATGAGGAAAAAATCAGGCAACCGCGACAGCAGGTAGCCGCCATCGTGCTTTTCGTGTCCGGCATAACCCTGCTCGAAAGCAACATCCTTGTGGGAAATTTCAGGCACTACTAATCCGTAATAATCATAAGTATAAAACCCGGTGACGTAGGGAATATAACCTGCGGGGCCCAGGGCTATGCTGCAACCCTTGGGCAGATTTTTGGCCATGGCGTCTCCGGCGATGACCCAACCGCCAAGGTTGGCTTCGGTCATGTGGATGGAGATCAGCCGGCGCTCTTTTCCCCGGAAGGATGCAGGCAGCAGAAGCAAGGCCAGAATCACGGTGGCGACCAGGGCATTGCGTGGTCTGGAAAGCCAGCAGGTGCTCGAGAGCAAGGCCGTGAGCCAAGTCAGCAGCAGGGGCAGCACAGGCACGAAAAAACGATACATGCCCAGCATATCTCCACCGACGGTCGTCACATAAACCGACCAGATCAGAATCACGGCCAGGGTGAGATACATATCACGGCGGAAGATCAGGCTGATGCCGCCGCGCAGAACCGCAACTACGGCGGTGGCCAGAATCCCTGCACCATACCATTTCAGAAATCCCAGGCTATAAGGCAGTCCGGTTTTCAACTGTCCGGCCAGGTCGCCTGTTTTGGCGT
>JAOZJV010000199.1 GCA_029935695.1 Candidatus Krumholzibacteriia bacterium
TTGGCCAAGGGCATTTCAAGCAATGGCTGGAAGTGGAATGTGAGGGCGATCCGATGAGTGATCGTTTGATTTTTCTTCCTGGGGACAAGGTGATTCGCATCCGGCGATTCGTGGATGCCCTGATCACCAGCTTCGGGCCCGGGGGATTGCCGGCTACTGAAGAGGAGAATGTCACTCCGGCAGTTATCTGCTATAGAATTGTGAAGTAGATACACTCATTCCGAATGGCCCTCTCCCACAGAACCTGAAGGTTCTGTGGGAGAGAGATGTTTTCGGTTGCGCCATGGAGAATGCCGCCAACCCTCATTTGATCAAGGTCATGGACTTGGTTTGAGTGAATGGTCCAGCAATCAGTCGATAGAAATAGACTCCCGAGGAGACCTTCTCGCCTCGCGAATCGGTGCCTTGCCAAACCGCCTCGTGCCGACCGGCGGGCAGGCGTTCGTCCACGAGGGTCGTCACGCAACGGCCACGCAGGTCGTAGATGGCCATGCGTACGCGCTGATCCTTCGGCAGGTCAAAGGCAATCTTCGTCATCGGATTGAAGGGGTTGGGATAGTTCTCGCCCAGTCGGTAATACGTCGGCAAGGGAACCGCCGACGCCTCTTCCTGCTGGCTCAGCACGAAATCCAACGGGTTATTGGTCACATCGCGGACCACGAGAGTCAATTCGCCCACATCCAGCAGGGCAGGAGCCAGTTCAGGCGGCAGGATGATGGTGAACAGGTTGCCTTCACCTTGCCAGCCAACGCTCTGACCCATCACCGCCAGGCCAATGTTCAGTCCCTGTCGGTCGGCATTCTGCAGGAAGACCGGATCATCTTGCTGCTCAATCAAATCGCCCCCTGATACCTGAACATCCGGTGTTTCAGGCAATACTGCGGTCAGGCGAATACCCTTGAGGGCCGGGAAAGGCTCGGCAAGGCGCAGGGTCCAGCTGCGCTCAGCGGTGCGGACCCAGACCAGGCGCAAAGCGCTTTCGGAAGCGGCCGGGGGATCACGATAAGGTCCAGCCTCGCCGTAGTTCAAGCCGATGATCATCAGGTCGTCGAAGCCCACATAGTCGTCGGTAACCGGGATGCCGTGAACTGAAAAATCATCGGTGGGACCGACGTCCAGTTCGGGATCATAGGTTTCGACATCCGTCGGAATGGCGCCGTATCCCGAGGCCAGATGGGTCAAATCGGCGACATCGACCTTGCCGTCATAGCCTTCAGGTCCGGCCACGTCGCCGAGCCAGTAGCTGGTCGCTCGCACCACATCGGTGGCAGGTTCGCTGAAGTTGCCATCCACATCGAAGGCGAACAGCTCATAATAGTACACACCCCGCTGACTGACGGAGTCTATGAATTCCTCGCCGCCGGAATCTATGGTGCCAGCCAAATTCCACTCGTCGCTTTGCACGGCTGCATCGCGGGTTTGGGGGCGAGTGGGAATAATTGCGCCTTCGTGGTCGTCGTATTCCGGATAGACTGAGGCGCCTGACTCGTCATGCCACCGAGCACGATAAATCTCGAAACCGTCCAGATCACTTTCGGCAGCGGCGGTCCACTTGAGGGTAACCTTGCGGAAGCCTCCGGTGGCGGTGAGTTCGGTTACTGCTGCCGGTGGTGAGAAATCATCGCAGGTCCCGGTCAGTGCGCCAAAAGTAACGCCGCAGGAGTTGTTGGCCGGCTGGCACTCGCTTTCCGGTTGCAGGTGGTAGTCGCCGATTGCTGGATCACAGAATAAGGGGTCGGCGCTGATGTTGCCGTACGATCCGGCATAATTTTCCAAACAGTCGATGTAATCTCCGTTTTGGTTGCCAAAGACGTTGCTGCAGGAAATGAAAATGCTACCCATGGAAGGGCAATAGGCCGCTTGTGGCCCAGTGCCGAAGGAAATGATGGTGTTTACTACAGAGATATAATCTGCCTGGTTGTGAATGGCACTGGAGTAGCTGGTGCCGTGGTTGCCGGTTATGGTACAGCCAATAATCTCTGGGGAGGAATATGTACCAATGAAGCAGAACGCACCGCCGGAATCCGCGCTGTTGTCGCCAAGGAGGCAGTTTGTGAAGGTGGAATTCCCTTCTAAACAACTGATTCCACCGCCACGATCCTCACAAAAATTTGACAGAAAAATACAGTCGGCAACCGTAGCGGAAACATCATTTAGATACAATCCCCCGGCCTGTTGCACCGATTGATTTCCGGTGAAGGTACAACCGATGACATCAACATTGTCCATGCACATTTCGATCTGCAGCCCGCCGCCGGACTCGGTGGCCTGGTTGTCGCTGAATCGGCAGTTTTCAATACGGACTGACAGGGAATCAACGATTCGCACTCCACCACCGTTGATCGCCGAGTTGTTCACGAAGGAACAATTCTTCAGAACAACAGCTTCCGCCATGTTGGAATAAATTCCGCCTCCGCCATTATATGGGGCCACGCCGCCGGTGAAGGTAATTCCTTCAATAATAACCGCCTCGAAACCATAACCACACCGCATCACCCGGCCCAGACCTCCAGCATCAATGATGACGTTTCCTGCTGCAGAATCGGCGGCCCGCAGGGTCACTCCCGGAACCATGTCGAGATCATGTTCAAAATAAGTGCCGGCCTCGATAATAATCAGGTCCCCTGGTCCGGCTTCCTCTAGGGCGGCCCCGATAGTGGAATAATCACCAGGCACTGCCATTGCAGATGGGGGGAGGCAATTTTGCTCCAGCGCACCCATCAATTCCCCGCAGGAATTGTTCTCCGGCAGACACGGCGACATGAAGGCCAAGCTGAAGTTGCCGCTGCCTGGACCACAGAACACGGGATCGACCCAGAGATTGCCGTTTTGGTTTTGCAACCCGGTCAGGTTGCCAGTCCAATCGCCACCTTCGTTGCCGAAGATGTCGGTGCACGCCGGTGCCGGGTCAGGCACCGAGGTGGTGAAAACCGATTGTCCCTGCAATCCACCGAAGATAATGGACTGCTCCAGGGTCGGCTGGGCATTTTCGCAGTAAATACCGCTGCCGACCGGCGCCGAGTTGAGAGCCAGCGTGCAACCGGTCAAAGTCGATTGGGCATTGCTCAAAAAGAGTGCGCCGCCTTGGTTGGCACCATTTTCCGTCAGCACACAATCTTCCAGGACCAGGTCCGCGTCCTGGCAATACACTGCGCCGCCCTGGTCGTAGTATCCGCCCTGAATTGTTAAATTCCGCAGGGTCGTTACCGCGCCCGAGCGCAAGCCCTTGCCGGGTATCACGGTCAAGAAGCGGTGGGGCTCACCGATATTGCCGCCGCATTCGATGACGCAATCATCGGTATTACCGCTGAAAGAAGCGATGATATAGTTCTCGTTGACGATCTGCAGGTCCACAAACCCCGGACCGGAGTAGACGCCGTCACCCAGAGCCAAAATACTACCCAGAGGAGCGCCGACGATGGCCGCCTCCAGATCCGGATAATCCCCTGACCCATCAGGCTGCAGCAAATAGGAAGTCTCCAGGCAGCCCACGGGCAATCCACCGATCAGCCCGCAGCCGGCCGGACTGTACAGTTCGCTGCACGGTGAATTGGCGTGCAGGGTCAGGAACCCGGCTTCCAGATCGCAGTACAACGGGTCGGCCGAGAAATTGTCGCCCACTCCTTCAAACCCACTGAGGCAATCGACCCAGTCGCCGCCCTCGTTGCCGAAAACGTCGGTGCAGGTGATGTTTGCATTGATGGAGCCGTTGCAGTGCATCGCGGGGCCAATTTGTGTGAAGGAAATGATGCTGCTGTCCAGCACCAGGGTCACGTCTGCATCGTTGAAAATGGCTCCGCCAGAGGAACTGTTCTCAGCAAAAGTACAGTTGATGAACTCGGGCTCCGCGAAAGACCTATTGTGTATTCCACCACCGCCGGTGTCTGAGGCATTGGCTTGGAAGATGGTGCGGATGATTCGGGGTGCGCTGTAGGCCTCGTTGTGGATACCGCCACCACCGGTGTTGGAACGGTTGGACTCGAAGACCAAGTCTTCCATCAAGGGTGTGGAGTACCCTCCGTTGTGCACACCGCCACCGCCGGTGTTTGATGAGTTACTGCGGAAAGTAATATCGCCCATTGTGGGCGCAGCATAGGGCTCGTTGTGGATGCCGCCGCCACCGGTGTTGGAACTGTTGGATTCGAAAATCAAATCTTCCATCAATGGTGTTGAGTTTTCCCCGTTATGGACTCCACCACCACCATCGTCCGAACTGTTGTTTCTGAAAATAATATTACTCATCGTCGGCGCAGAATTTGGTCCGTTGTGAATACCACCACCACCAGTTGTGGCGCGGTTGCTGTCGAAGATCAGATCTTCAAGACGGGGAGTGGCTCCATCGTCAATGAAAATGCCTCCACCCATGTCTGGGTCCTTACTCGCTGGAGCGTAGCCACCGGTGATGGTGAATCCGCGAAGAATTTGATCTGAACCCGAGCCGGACAGTATTGTGAACGCACGATGTGGGTCGGAAGCTGAGCCCTGCAAATCGATGATGCAGGAGTCGGGTTTGCCACTCAAGGAAACGACGTCGATAGATTCCTGGCCAGGTCCGCCGAGCACGAGGTCCCGGTTGCCGGGGCCTGTGAAGGTACCATTGGCTAGGTAGATGACCACGCTGTCAGGCACTGCGGCGATGGCGGCACCGATGTCAACATAGTCGCCGGAGCCGTCGGGATAGATGATGGTCGGGTCTTCTTCGCCGGCGCCAATTTGACCGCAAGCGCCGCTGGCGTAGCTTCCGCAAGGGGAGCCGACGTAGACGTCGAAATTGCCACCCGGAGCGTCAATGAACAGGGGATCCAGACTGATGTTGCCGTCGGTGCCCAATTGAGCTTCGATACCGGTGTAATCACCGCCATCGTTGTCCCACACATCGGTGCAAGAAAGATAAAAACCACCATTTATCCCAGCGCCTTCAAAAGCCAAACCGGTCTCAGTGGCAGCCACGATGGTGTTGGTAATATAAACGTTGGTTCGGTCACTTCTTGAGATGCAAGCCGAGTAGTTGAACTGGGTAGAATTTTTGTAAAAGGTGCAATTGTTCAGGTACAGATCTGCCCAGTGCCAGGGGTATGAATTATCGCCTTCAACGTGAATGGCTGCTCCCCCCATGTAGGAATAGTTGTTGCGGAAGATACAGTCGTCGAATCGAGGTGCGGGTGTATAAACATCCAAGTATACCTCAACGTACACAGCACCACCCATCCCCTGACTGGGTGTACTACTGGTGCTGGAATGGAAATTGTCGGCAAACAGGCAATCAACAAAATATGGGGCCCCAGAACAATAAACTCCCCGGGATAACTCGCCGTTGAAACCGATGAAGGAGCAATGAATGATGTCCGGTGAAATAGGGCCAATACTCAGTCCCCATCGTTGGGAATTGGTGAAAACGAGGTTCATGAGAACCGCATCATTATCACCAAAATGACCATCCAGCCACGAACAAGTCATTATTGTTTCGTCTGAATTTTGGCCATCGATGATCGTACCCGGTTCACCCAACATGTTTTCGGTGCCCTTCAATACTACACCAGGACGTACCAGCAAACCTGATTCATGGTAGGTGCCGGCAGCCACGAGAACGGAATCTCCGCTTGCAGCTACCTCAAGAGCGTCGGCAATGGTAAGGTAATCTTGCGGGACCAAAAGGGGTGCTGGAACCCCGCAATCCACGGGGTGGGAGCCGATCAACTCACCGTCATAGGGATTGTTTCCCGGTGCACAAGGGGAGATACTATAGAGTGTTAACTCATTTATTCCTCCCGCACCGCCGCAGAACCATGGACGTTCACTGATGTTGCCATTTACCCCCTCTTGATCTTGATAGGAATTCACGTAGTTCCCATCGTCATTTCCCCAAAAATTACAGCTGGTCAGAACGAGGTTGGTCCCCATATCCGCATACACTGGCGAGCTGCCATTGTACGAAAACAAGGAGTGATCCATGGTCAGATTTGCACCCCTGGCGTCAATGCCATGTCCTGCGTCAGTAAAAGTGCAGTTACTGATCTGTGCATCCGAATTGGGAGCAAGATAGACCGTTACCGTGTTGCGGCGGAAGGTACAATTGCTAATCGTCGTCTGGACGCCGGCCGAATTTGCGTCAAAATACAGCCCGCCGGCATCAGGATTCATATTTAAACTGCGGTTGTCTTCAAAAGTGCAGCTGGAAAAGGAAGGGTCACCCGATCTATCGTCGGAATACGAATACACTGCGCTCCCAAAATAGTCGGAGGAGTTACCCGTAAAAATGCAATCAGTGAAAACGGAGATGATGTTATGGGTGGCGACAGCACCGCCATACGTAAAGGTCCTATTTCCGGAAAAGACGCACCTCTGGATAGTTGCCTCATTATTGTCCGCAGAACTGGAATACAGGCGTAGTGCTCCCCCGGGTTCGGTGGAATCAAAATTCACTACGTTGTCGTTGAATGTGCAATCAGTGATGGTTGCTGGACATAAGTAAGCGTCTACGGCTGCACCAGCCCGGTCGGCGATATTGTCGGTAAAATGGCAGTGCTCCAAGGTTAAATTCGGAGAAAAAGCAACTCGGATTGCGCCGCCGATATCGGCTTGATTGTTGTTAAAGGAACAGTGTGAAAAAGTTGCCTCGGTTGAATAGACCAGAACAGCCCCGCCGTTGTAGTCCGTACCAGTACCGCCGGAAACATCCCCTCCGGTAAACGCCAGACCTTCGAACCGCACGGCCGCAGCAAGCGAATTACAAAAGACAATCCGTCTCCCTGTACCGATGGCATCAATGATCACATCATCAGGATCACCCGTGGCTCCGCGCAGGGTCACCCCCGAGGGCATCAAAAGGTCATATTCATACCAG
>JAOZJV010000751.1 GCA_029935695.1 Candidatus Krumholzibacteriia bacterium
AGCAGTGGCCTGTCTGATGCTCTCACCATACCTTTGAATCGCTCAACCTGGATAAACATGCTCGTCCGCGCCGAAAAAAAGCTGGAAATCCGGCACCAAAGCCGTCTTATCCTGGAGCGAACAGGAGAAACCAGGGAGAAACTGCTGCATTTGCGCCGGCAGATTGATGACCGGACCGTGCGGGCCACCAGTGAGTTGCTGCACAGTCAGGAAAGTCTGCAGGCTGCCAACCAGCAACTGGCTTCGGCCATGGAAGAGCTTTCCCTGTTGTATCAGTTCGGCCGCAAGTTGAGCACGGCGCGCAACTGGGATCAGGTTCTCAGGGAACTTCTCAAAAGCCTGGGGGATTTTGTCGGTTCCGGAGGGGCAGCCTTGATTTTGCGTTCGGCCCAGGGCGGCTCTTATTCTCCACGCCAAACCTGGCAATGGGACGAATCCAGTTGGGACAAGGTTCTGGTGGATTTGCAGGATCAGGTCAACGACGCCATGACTGAAAGCATGATGGCTCCCGGTGTGTTCAGCATTTCTCCTGACCGGGAAGCCCTCAGCGCCGGGGGGCCACGCATCATTGCTTTGCCTCTGGAACACCAGGACATTCGTCTGGGCTTCCTCCTGCTTCTATTTGGTACTCCAGAGGAACGTGACACTGCGTCCCAAAAATTTCTTCCTTTCCTGCAAACCATCCAGGTGATGCTGGCAGAAGAGATTGCCAGCGCGCAAATGCTCGATCGCATCCGGTATATTGGCAAATTCAACGCTCGAGTTCTCGAAACAGTCAAAAGTTCCATCTGGGTCATCAATGAAGAAGGACGCACCATTTATTGCAACCGGTCCGGGCAGGAAATTCTGACCGGTCAGTCAGGCGCTGCCCCCACAGGCGAAGAATTTCTTTTCCAGATCGGGCGTGGGCGTCTGGATGCCACAGCAGGCTCCGATCAGGAAGAGTTACCCGAACTTTTCCTCGATGCCCGTTTGCAGCTGAATGAAGTTCAGGGCCTTTTGTTGCCAATTTTGCGCAATACTCCCAACGGGACCTTTCATGGTGAAGGAACCGTTCGCCGCTCAGACGGATCCCGCATCCCGGTGTTGACGCAAACTTCCATGATGGCTGGACGTGGCCGGGGTGTGCAATGGCTTGTGGTAGTCTGTGAAGATCTGCGTGACAGCCGCAAGCTGGAAGTCGAACGGCTGAGAGCGGACCGCCTTGAGGGTTTAGTGGAAATGTCGGCCACTCTGGCACATGAAATCCGCAATCCTCTTATGGGCCTGAGCGCCCAGGCAGAACTTCTGGCGGACCAACTTCCCCAAGAAGACCGACGATCCCGCTATATTGAAGTGATCACCGGAGAGGTTGACCGCATCAATGAAACAATCACCCGCATGCTTAACTTCGTGCGGCCCTATGAACCCAGCCGGAAAATCACCTCTCTGGCCCGTCTGGCCCTGGATTCCATTGATTTGGTGCGTCCCAGGGCTGAAGAAAAAGACGTGGGCCTGATTGTTGATTTTGATGGAGACGGTGCTCAGGACTCTGAAACCGAGACCTGGGATTTCGATGTGGACGGAGGCCAGATCAAGCAGGTTCTTCTGAACCTTTTGATTAATGCCATTGATGCATCTCCGTCTAAAACAGTCGTTTCCCTCAGTTTGCGCCGGTCTGCTGATCTGTACTTGCTGGACACCATCAGTGGTGTCCAGAAAAATCATCCCGGTTTGATGATCTCTGTTTCCGACCATGGGGCCGGATTCAAAAAAGGTGGAATAAAAAAGATTTTTCGTCCTTTCTACACCACCAAAAGTTCAGGCACCGGTCTTGGCCTGAGTATTTGCCAGAAAATCGTAACCGCCCACGGTGGCGAGATCAGGGCCGAACGCAAACAGGACCAGACAATTTTCCAAATAATGTTACCGCAGGTACTTCCTGCAGATG
>JAOZJV010000752.1 GCA_029935695.1 Candidatus Krumholzibacteriia bacterium
GTCACCGTATTTTTGAATGGGAATTATTGGGGGTCCTATAACCTGCGGGAACGGCTGGACGATGAATGGCTGGAGATCACTCATGGTCTGGACAAAGATGATTTCAGCATGATCAAGGATGGCGATACGGAAAACGGCAACGGTCAGGCGTGGTGGGATTTTCTGGATTGGGTGGCTTCACCTCAAGACTACGCCTCACACGATTTCTTTCAACAGGTTTGCAGCAATCTGGATCTGTCCACATACATCGATTGGCTGATCATCAATATTTTCGGGGCCACGGCGGACAATGGTTTCTACACCAATCTGGTGCTGTTCAAAGTTCTGGATGATCCCTGGAAATTTGTGGTGTGGGACGAAGACAGCCTGCTTGATGAGCTGAATGCCGAGGCCAATATGTTCATGTTCTTTACCTCGAGTAACCAGGCGGAATTTCAAACCTGGCGACCTGGCAATTACAGTATCTACAGCTTCAACATCGCCAAACCATTTTTCAATCTCTTCAATCACCTGATGCAGAATGCCGAATTCCGCACCCGCTTTTCGCACCGTTTTGATGAGCTGATGGACGGCCCCATGACGCACCGAAATCTGACTGACAGACTGCAGGCAATGGCCGACCAACACATTCCGGAACTGGATTGGCATGCGGCCAAGTACTGGTATGGGAATATGAATGTTCTTTATTCTGAGCTGGATGATGCTCTTGAGTGGATTCCTCCCCGGCATTTTCTGGTCAAACAGCAAAAAGCAGATTTCATGCAGCTGTTCATGGCGCCGGTTGAACTGAGCCAGTTTGTGGCTTCCGAAACGCCAGATGGTCATTTGCTGGCCTGGCATACGGAGTCGGAAACCGACTGTCTGGGCTTTCAGGTGCAGCAGGCGTTTTTTCCCGATGGACCTTTCACTGTCGTGGCCGATTATCTGACCGAGCCCACTCTGGTCGGTGCAGGCGATTTGGAAACACCTGCTGACTATTCTTTCCTGGTGCCGGATCCCGGCTCCTCTGATGCCGTTTATTATCGTTTGGCTCATTCTTCTGGTGGGGGTGAGGTCGTAGTGCATCCGTGGGTTGAAATAGTGGGCACGGTTCCTCCTGAGTTGCCTGTGTTGTTCATTAATGAGTTTGTGGCTCTGAACACTGCGGGTATCACTGATGAAAATGGGGAATATGAAGATTGGGTTGAGATCTATAATCCTGGACAGCAAATGGTGGATCTGGGGGGGATGTTCCTGACCGATGATCTGCAAATAGATACCCGTTGGACATTTCCTGAAGGGATCACTTTGGATGCGGGCGATTACCTGATTGTCTGGTGTGATAGTGACGAAGAGGATGGCCCTTTGCACACTTCTTTCAAGCTGAGCGCTGCGGGCGAACAGTGCGGGCTATTCAGTTCTGTGGCCGATGGGCATGAGCTTATCGACGGTGTTACTTTTGGAGCCCAGAGTGAGAACATCAGCTATGGCCGGATGTGCGATGGTTGCTTGGATTGGACTTATTTTTCGCAGCCTACTCCGGGGGGTAGCAATAATCTTCCATCGGCGGTGCAGCCGCCACCTGCAGCTGGACTTCCGGTTTTGTCGGTGTATCCCAATCCGTTTAATCCTGTCATTCATGTTGAATTTGAGATGGCACGCGACGGTGTAGTTGAAGCTGCCATTTATAATCCTGCCGGTCGGTTGGTGAAGACTTTGGTTATGGACATTTTTCCCGCCGGGGAGCACTTCTTGAAATGGGATGGGCGGGATGATGGTGGGCGCATCATGCCGGCTGGGGTTTATTTTCTGAGTTTGAAGACTGATGCCGGGGTGGTGGGCAGGAAAATTACTCTTGTGAAATAGATGATTTTCAATATTGAATTAGCTTCCACCAATTTCGGAGAATCCATAAGTAGAGCTTTCTGGCGTACACATATAAAAACCCC
>JAOZJV010000200.1 GCA_029935695.1 Candidatus Krumholzibacteriia bacterium
CAATGGCGATGTGGCCTGCCGTCTTTTTAAACAAAGTAAACGCAAAAGCAGCGGCACCGTGCCTTTCGCCCCTGAGGGCTATCTGGAATTGGCCACCCTTCAATTTGATAGTGGCAATCAAAGCACCTATTACCGATTTGAAGCCGGCACCCCCCTGCAGTTTACCGTCAATGGCCCGACGAATCTGCAACTCTACACTCGGCTGGACTTTGACCTCGGCATGCTTGGCAGCCAAAAATACACCGTTGAAGTATGGCGTGATGGTGAACTCTGGCGGACTTTTCATTACGATGTGACCCGCCTGTCCAATGCTTTTTACCCCGATCAACTGGAATTGTTGCCGGGGACTCGCAAGAAACTTCGCATCACCGTTCCGGATGGCTCGCACAGTTTTGAAGTGCGTTGCGTCCGGCCGGAAAACTGTGGCATTTCTGCCCAGATTCGTATTCCCAGGAAGGACCTGCAAGGACGCCCATGAGACGATATTTCGCCCATCAAAGAACGCTGAAGGTTCTGGTTCTGGCCCTTTTCATCTTACTTGGAGCCGGGCTGAGTGCCGCTGCGGATCTCACAACCCTGCGTCCGGTTGGCCAGGTGGAACAGGTTCCCATTGGCAAGGACGCAAAAATCTACCTGGCCGTTGGGTCCGAAGCAGTCAAAATACCTGTGACGGGACCAGGCAAGTTAACAGGATACGCCCGGGTTCCCTTGCCCACCGACGCCCCCACGGCAGTGGCCGGCACTCTGCAGATGAATGGTGTGCCTTCAGCACCCACTGAGCTGCCGTTTGAGTTCCGACCTTCCAGGCGTGCAGCCTGGGGTGATGATCGCCCGGGAGCACCCAGTGGTGGAAAGAAATTTTCCCTGGAAGTACCCGCAGGCGACTTCACTCTGGAGTTGAAAAGTGTGGTTCCCGGCGGCGATCCGATGCTGGTCATTCTTTACTACGACGGTCCTCCGCAACCCAGCGTGCCCGGCCTGGCACCCATCTCCATTGGGAAAAAATCACCCAAAGCCAAGAAAAAGAAAAGCCGGATTACTTACCGTGGATCCGCCACCATGGATGTTATTTACAATGATAACATCATGAGCAACAGCCCCGGTTATAATGATGATTTTTTCTCTGGCAGTTACCCTTGGAAATTCCTCATGGAATCCAAGGATGATTTGATTATTGCTCCTACCCTGGACGTTGAAGCCCGGGCCAAGTTTTTAGATTTGGGGCAAAGCAGGCTGCGATTCAAGGTCAAGCGCTGGATGTACGCAAAAAATCCCATCAAAACCAACACGGATTTTCACTTTTATCTGCGCCAGTATTTTGGAAAGAAACAGAGCCTGGAATTGTATTTCCACTTTGCACCGGAACAATACATCCGGCAGCTTTCCGACCGTACTCCCAACAGTGATCCGGATGCCGACATCAACTGGACCGAGTTCCGCTTCCAGCGCAACGTATGGAACGCCACCTGGCGGCAGAAATTCAATAAAAAATTGAGCGCCAAATTTCTCTACGAGGAAAACTACCGCTACTACAACCAGCCGTTTATGGAAAACGACATCAATGCCTGGGAAGTACGGGGCAATCTGACCTGGAAAACCAGCAAAGTCGTGACGATGAATTTTGACTACAGCTATGAAAGTGCCCAGGGTCGGGCCATCGATGAACCAGGCGAGGACCCTGAAAATTCTGATAACTCTGATGCCTCTTACGCCCGTGATCTGTACCGCATCGGTATGGACATCAGACACAAGTCCCTGAAGAAGCTGGTTGATAGAATATCTGTGAGTTTCCTGTTCATGGACTATTACTACACCACGAATAAAACTCTGGTCGAAGACCCTTATCACGCGGGACGTCGGGATATGTTTTATAAAGGAACAGTGGAGCTGAGCCGCAGACTGGCCAAGCCACTGAACCTCAAGGTCGCCGTTCGTCGCACCGAACGCGTGGTTGATTCGCCCTGGGAAGGGGACATCACCACAGATAAAGATTTCACCCAATGGCTGGTTTGGTTCAGCCTTCAATATCGGTTTTAAGGAGTGCTCATGCGTTCGCGCCGTTTTGATCTGAGAATTGTTTTGCCCGCTATGCTGATGATGCTTTTGTGGGTTGGTTGTGCCCAGCAGGATTTGTACGAACCCCCCGGTTCGCCCGTTTCCATCGTTGGTGTCGTGCCCTTGCCCAGCCAGAATGAAGGGGTGGCCATCATGGGCCGCTACGCTTTTGTGGCCGGTGGACAGGCCGGCTTGCATGCCATTGATTTCAGCGACCCCAACAACCCCTTCCTGGTGCAAACCATCAATACGCTCAAATACAGTGAGAGTGTGGAAGTGGTGCGTACTTTTGTGAACCACCAGTTGCAGGATATTGCCCTGGTTGTGGAAGGCACCGAAGGAGTCACCAGCTACGACATCACCAATCCCGCGGCCATGACCAGTTTCGACAGTGGCACCACCGCGGTTTTTGGTAATCGTATTTTTGTGGATCAGCACGCTGATCCCGAAGAGCCGTACGATGTTTATCTGGCCGAAAGCTGGAAGGGCGTGCGCATTTTTGAATCCATTCCCCTGCAACCTGGCATTTTGGCTTACAACGGTGTTTTTGTCGGAACCAATGGTTATGCCGAAGGTATCGTCGTGCGCGATGGGTATGCCTACGTGGCAGATGATGAAATGGGCCTTGCAGTGCTGGATGTGCGCATCCTGGACCTGGACGCGGTGGAGCTGGTCAGTTGGGCCGACAGCCCCGGCGAAGCCCTCGATGTGGAACTTTCCGGCAATTATGCCTATGTGGCCGATGGCTACGAAGGATTGGCTGTCTACCGCATCAACGGACCGGACACCCCCGTTCTGGTGGCCAGTCTTGATCTGGACGGCAAGTCCCGAGCCGTTTCCGTTCGTGATAAACAGGCCGTTCTGGCCTCCCAGGGATCAGGTGTCCAGTTCATCAACATTACTGATCCTGAAAACCCTGAATTTTTAGGGCGCATCATCACCGATTACGCCATGGATCTGGCCATCAGTGGTGAAGGATTCGTGCTGGTGGCCGACCGCGACCAGGGTCTGGTCATTCTTCAGGGACAGAATGAATTTCTGGACAAAACACCCCCCGCTCCTGTGTTGAGCCTCAGCGCCGAAAGTTTCGGAGTTGGTGCCGTGCGCCTGGGTTGGTACGCAACTGGTGATGATGGCATGCATGGCACCGCCACCAGTCTTGATATTCGCATGGCCGCCTCCCCCATCAGTGACCTTTCTGCCTGGGATGCCGCCACTTCCATCAGCGATGTGCCAGCACCTGAAGAAGCCGGCGCTGAGATGAGCTTCGTAGTGACCGGCCTGGACTCTGAAGAGAAACACTTTGCCATCCGCTTCACCGACAACGCCGGCCTGGTGTCGGATCTCGGCAACACCGTCAGCGCCACCTCCGGCGATGGTATTCTTCTGCTGGATGGCAGCCTGGACATCCAGGGTGGCACCATCAATGATACCTACACCTACGAAGTGACGTTCATCTACCCCACCGACCCCACGGTGGCGCAGGTGATCATTGACGGAACCGGTTACACCATGACCGCTGTGGAAACCAAATCCGGTGAATCTCTTTACCGCTATCAGACGCAACTGCCCAAGGGATCACACACCTATGCGTTCAATTTTGAAGTGGAAGATCCCGATGTGCCGGCTGAAACCACCGAGCCGGTTAACGGTCCGGTGGTGGGCACCATCGTCTTCACCATGGGCAGTTCCGATGTCGAAGATCATCTTGACCCAGCTTATGAGCCCGGCCGTGAAACGGACGAATGGCAGCACACAGTGGTTTTCAGCGACAGCCTTGTATCTGCCGTGGCAGAAGTGAATCAGAGTGAATGGACAGATCTCGGGTTAACCAATCCCAGTCACTTCACCAGTTCCGGCGACCTGCCAGTGGAATCGATGACCTGGCTCCAGGCCATCGAATACTGTAACGCTTTGTCGGCCGAAGATGGCTATTCCGAAGCCTACAACATCAACGGCCAGGAAGTCGCCTGGGATAACACAGCCGATGGCTGGCGTCTTCCCACGGAAGCTGAGTGGGAATGGCTCTGCCGAGCCGGTTCTGCCACCACTTTTGCCGGTGGGGCCCTGACCGGACGGGTCTGCAACGATGATCCCGTTTTGAACGCCATGGGCTGGTACTGTGGAAGCGACTTTGCCGGCGATCCCGGCACCCGCGACGTTCAGCAAAAAAACCCTAACAGCAGTGGCCTGTATGACATGCACGGCAATGTCTGGGAATGGTGCTGGGACTGGTACGGAGATTACCGCATCGCCGATGAAGATGCCGACGGCGTGGTCCTCGACCCCACCGGAGCTGTCAGTGGATTTCAAAGGGTGGCCCGAGGCGGCAGCTGGTACGGTGGCAGCGAAGATTGCCGCAGTGCCAACCGCGGGGCCCGCTACCCCGATTCGGCTGATGACGTGGTGGGCATGCGCGTGGTGCGCACCATCTTCACTTCCAAATAGGACTGACCATGGCTGAGAAAAAACGTTTTACATTCATTGACGAATTCAGGGGCCTCATCGGCGTGATGATGGCCCTTGGACACAGCAATTACTATTTCAACTCGGCCTGGTTGAGTCTCGATCCTTTGGATCCATTCTTCGACAATACACCGCAATTCCTGCTGCGGTACATGGGCTATCTTTGCGCACCTGGTTTTTTGCTGATGAACGGCGCCATGCTTTATTATGTTTTCTGGCGCCGGCAGTCCAATGGGGAATCCATCGGGTCCATCCGCTGGGGATTCATCCAGCGGGGCCTCTTTCTCATCGCCATGCAAATGATCTGGGTCAACGCCTCCTGGGGTGGCTTTTCCCGGCTGCGTTTGTCCCACTTCGGCATCATCGCCACCATCGGCACCAGCATGCTGATTTTGATCTGGTTAGTGCAACTCAAGTGGCAGTGGCGAGCCCTTGCCGCGGGCGTTTTGTTCCGGGTGCACCCTTTGCTTTTGAAGATCCCCTACGACTTGGATGGGCCTGCCCACTACTGGATGCAATTCTTTGTGGATTCCGGGCATTTCAACAAATATCCGGTGCTGCCCTGGCTGGCCTTTGCCATCGTCGGCAGTGTGATGGCACACTTCTGGTTCGAAGTCTGGTCTGATCCTGACAAACGATCCCGCAATTCCATGATCACAGGCCTGGCCCTCATTGGACTGGCCTGGGTTGTCAGGTTTGGTGAGGGTTACGGGAATATTTTCGCCTGGGATACTTTCTTCAGTTATTCCTTTTTCCTGGTGCAGAAATATCCCCCCAGTCTGGCCCATCAATTCTGGTTCTCAGGTGCAGTGATTTTCATGGTGGGTGTTTTCAGTTATATCGACCAGCGAAGCCCTGTGCTGCGTCCTCTGGCCAATATCGGCAGGGTGCCTTTGTTTTTCTATGCCGTGCATATTCCCCTGCTGGCCATTTTCGCCCGGCGACTGGGATTCTTTTTCCACGAAAGTGCGGTTTTGGGCTCTCTCATTGGCTGGGTTGTTTTGCTGGCCATCATGTATCCCCTGGCTCTTTGGTTTGGTGGGGTTAAACGCCGTTCCAAGGCCTGGATCATCAGGATGATCTAAGCCAGAATCACAAACACCCTGTTGCCTTCCTTCCAAAGCAGTGGTAATTTTCTCATCATGGAAACAGATTTGAGCGGTGATCATCAATCATCGCTCATCTTTCTTTAAAATCTGGAGATGTCATGAAGATTGCTTTGGTTCTCGGTGGTGGCGGCGCACGCGGTTTTGCCCATATCGGGGTTCTCAAATCGCTGGCTGAACGAGGTATTGAACCGGTGGCCATCGCCGGTTGTTCCATGGGTGGGTTGGTCGGAGCCCTCTTTGCCGCGGGAAACGATCACCGGCAAATCCTGAAAATTATCCATTCTATCAAACCCTGGAAACTTCTGGATGTCAGCCGGATGGGTTCGCTGATCGGCGGCAAGGGTATGGCCCACGAAATGGAAAAATACCTTCCCAAAACTTTTGAAGAGCTTAACCTGCCGCTGGCTGTGACAGCAGTGGATCTGCAGCAGGGAAACCTGGTGGTGTTTAATGAGGGGCCGCTGCACCCGGCCCTGCGAGGCACCAGCAGCATCCCGGGTATCATCAGTCCTGAAAAGTATGGCGATCGATACCTTATTGATGGCGGACTGCTGAACAACCTTCCCGTGGACGTGATTCACTCCCTTTCAAACTCACCGGTGGTGGCCGTTGATGTAGCCCCGCCCGCCAACAGAAATATTCCCCTTGATGAATCGTTGCTGGATCGATCCAAAAAGATCATCCGGGGTAAAAACAGACCCATGGTTTTTGAGCTTTTCATGAAAGCCTTCGACATCCCCCAGGTGATGCTCACCGAAGCGCGTCTGGCTTTGAATCCTCCAAGTCTATTGATCCGGCCCAAACTTTCGGTGGATTTGAAAATGGAAGACATGAACCGGTACGATGAAGCAATTGATGCTGGATATGAGGCGGCAGAAAAGGCTCTGGAAAATTTCCATATCAACTGATTTTAAATGAAAACCAAGGAAACTCAGCCATGGCCACGCCCAAACAAATCCGTCAACTGACCCATGAGCAATTGTTAACCCGCACACACAACCTGGACCTGCCCTTGCGTCTGCGCACTGCCACGGACGTATTGCCTGGTGGTTATGCTGCAGCCATGGCTCCTCTGTTGGTTGATTGGTCGGCAAGCAAGCCTCATGATGACGACGGATTTGTCATCCTCCACACTCTCAACCACGGCGGCAATCCCGTGGATGGGACAACGGTTTTCTGCACAGCCAAAGT
>JAOZJV010000753.1 GCA_029935695.1 Candidatus Krumholzibacteriia bacterium
AACTTTATTCAATGCCAAAATAGGCAACGATGGGGTAATTGGGAAGGTTAAGTTGTGGAGAATTCCCTGGGACCTGTGCTGAAGGGACAATTGCAGGGTAAAAAAGAAGGGCCACCCGCAGGGCAGCCCTCTTTTAACCGACCAAAACCCAGGGACTTCAGCTGCCTGGATTGAGGCTTTTCACTTCGTCTTTCACAATGGATTCAAAGGTCAACTTGCCAGCCTCCATCCCAATCTTGAGATGGCTGTGCCCTTTGACCTGCCCCCGCAGCAATCGCTCGCTGAGCGGGTCCTCCAGGTGTTTCTGAATCGCCCTGCGCAAGGGCCGGGCTCCCATCAGGGGATCGAACCCCACTTCACAGAGGAATGCTTTGCAATGATCGGTGAATTCAAACTCAATATCCATGTTCTTCAGGCGTTTGCTCACATCCGCCAGCAGAATATTGACGATCTGGTTGATGTCTTCCTGGCCCAATGCATTGAAAATAATGGTTTCGTCGATGCGGTTCAGGAATTCCGGGCTGAAAGTTTTGCGCAAATCGGCTTCGATGTTTGATTGAACCCGCTGGTCCTTATGCTCGATTTCTTCGCTGCCGAATCCGACGCCCCGCACAGCGTGGGTTTTCCTGCTGCCCACGTTGCTGGTCATAATCAGAACGGAATTGCGGAAATCAACCGTGCGGCCGAAGCTGTCCGTCAGTTGGCCATCATCCAGAACCTGCAACAAAATATTGTACACGTCAGGATGAGCTTTTTCGATCTCATCCAGCAGAATGACGCTGTAAGGTTTGCGGCGCACTTTTTCAGTGAGCATGCCACCTTCGTCGTAACCCACGTATCCGGGAGGAGCACCCACGAGACGGCTCACTGAATGTTTCTCCATGTATTCGGACATATCCAGGCGAATCAGGGCCGTCTGGTCGCCGAACAGGAATTCGGTAAGCTGACGGGCCACTTCGGTTTTACCCACACCGCTGGGTCCGAGGAAAATGAAAGAACCAATGGGACGTCGGGGATCCCGCAAACCGGCTCGGTTGCGGCGGATGGCTTTGGAAACAGCCTGAAGAGCCGGGTCCTGACCAATCACCCATTTGCCCAATTCCTCTTCCATGCGCAGCAACTTGTCGGTCTCTTCCTCTTCCACCTGGGAAACAGGAATGCCGGTGATATCTGCAATCACTTCACAAATCAGGGCTTCATTCACCGTGGTGGTGGGATCGCTCTGTTCGGAGTTCCAGTTCTTTTTCAGATCCTGAAGCTGCTTTTTCAACTCTTTTTCCTGATCCCGGAAAGAAGCGGCTTTTTCAAATTCCTGAGCCTGGATGCTGCTTTCCTTTTCGGTCACCGTTTCGCTGATGCGTTTTTCAAGTTCCCGCAAATCCGGCGGAACGATGGTCATGGACAGGCGTGCACGGCTGCCGGCTTCGTCCATGATGTCGATGGCCTTGTCCGGAAGGCTCCGGGAAGAGATGTACCGGTTGCTCAGAAAGACAGCGGAACGAATGGCGTCATCATCGAATTTGACACGATGGTGGGCTTCGTATTTATCCCGCAGACCAAAGAGAATTTCCACACTCTCTTCTTCGGTGGGCGGATTGACCGACACCATCTGGAAACGGCGTTCAAGGGCTCCATCTTTTTCGATGAATTTGCGATATTCATCCATGGTGGTGGCGCCCACACATTGAATTTCACCCCGACTGAGAGCCGGTTTGAGCATATTTGAGGCATCGATGGCCCCTTCGGCACCGCCGGCACCCACAATGGTGTGCAACTCATCGATGAAGAGAATAATTTCGGGATTGTCTTTAACCTCGGCCATGATCTGCTTGAGACGTTCCTCAAATTGGCCACGGTACTTGGTGCCTGCCACCACGCTGGCCAGATCGAGGGTCACAATTTCCTTATCCCTGAGCAGGGCC
>JAOZJV010000754.1 GCA_029935695.1 Candidatus Krumholzibacteriia bacterium
ACCCGGAGCTGATGATCTGTACACTGCCGGCACCGTGGTCAAGGTTCTGCAGATCATTCGCACACCCGATGATACACTGAAAATCCTGATTGAAGGTGTGGCCCGGGTCACTGCGGATCACGTGGTGGAGGGTGACAGTTATCAGGAAGCCCTGATTCAGCCTGTGATCGAGGATTTGAGTTCCAGCACTGAAACCGAAGCTCTGAGCCGCTCCATCAAGGAACGTTTCAAAGAGTATGTGCGCCTGAACAAACGCCTGCCCGATGAAGTTCTGCTCTCGGTGCTGAACATGGACGAGATTGGCCGCATGGCCGATTCCATCAGCGCCTACATTCTGGGCAAGGTGCCCACCAAACAGGAATTGCTGGCAGAGTCCAGCCTGCTTGAACGTCTGCGCCGCATCAACCAGGTGTTGGCCAATGAACTGGAAATTCTCCAGGTTGAACAACGCATTGACCAGGAAGTCCAAAGCCAGGTCCACAAAAACCAACGCGACTTCTATCTCAACGAACAATTGCGGGCCATCCGCAAAGAGTTGGGCTACACCACCGATGAAGATTCGGAAATAGAAGAATACGCGGTCAAACTGAAGAAGAGTGCCTTGAGTAACGAGGCCCGGGAAATTGCCCAGCGGGAGATTGCCCGGCTGGACCGCATGTCACCCATGAGCCCGGAAGCCTCGGTGGTGCGCAACTATCTGGACACCTTGCTGGCACTGCCCTGGAAAAAGAAAAGCCGGGACCGTCTGGATACCCTTAAGGTTCGGGAGCGTCTAGACGCCGATCACTACGGTCTGGAAAAGGTGAAGGAACGGATCCTCGAATTTCTGGCTGTTTATAAACTCACCAAAACCATGCAGGGAACCATTCTTTGTCTGGTGGGACCTCCCGGAGTGGGAAAAACCAGCCTTGGCCGGAGCATCGCTGAAAGCATGAACCGTAAGTTCGTGCGCATCAGCCTTGGAGGTGTGCGGGATGAATCGGAAATCCGGGGGCACCGCCGCACCTACATCGGCAGCAAGCCCGGGCGCATCATCGAATCGTTGCGCAAGGCCGGCACCCGCAATCCGGTATTCCTGCTGGATGAGATTGACAAGATGGGCAACGATTTCCGGGGTGACCCGGCGTCGGCTCTTTTGGAAGTGCTGGATCCCGAGCAGAATTCATCCTTCAGCGATCACTACCTTGAGGTGGAATTCGACCTGAGCAATGTCATGTTCATCACCACGGCCAACAGTTTGCACACCATTCCGGCGGCCCTGGAAGATCGCATGGAAGTTATCCGCATTCCTGGTTATCTGGAGCATGAGAAAAAGATTATTGCTGAAAGGTTCCTCTCGCCCAGGCAGATGAAACGCAACGGCGTCACGGGTTGGAAAGGTGGTTTCCGTCCGGCGGCTTTCCAGGAACTGATTGACCATTACACACGGGAAGCCGGCGTGAGAAATCTGGAACGGGAGATTGCTGGCATTTGCCGCAAGGTGGCAAAAATCAAGGCCGAGAGTGGAAAATTTCCTCCGGCGGTGACCGCCGCGGGGGTGCAGAAATATCTGGGTATGCCCAAATTCCGCCGCCGGATTGTGGACCGTGATCCGGAAATCGGGGTGGTCGTGGGACTGGCCTGGACCATGGTTGGTGGCGTGATTCTGGAAGTGGAAGTGGCGTCGGTTCCGGGCAGCGGCAAGGTGACCATCACCGGTAATCTGAAAGACGTGATGAAAGAATCTGCCGAAACCGCCTTGAGTTATTCCCGGGGATTGTGCCGGGAGATGTCGGGTGAATGGTTCAAGAAAAACCAGATTCACATCCATGTGCCTGAAGGAGCCATTCCCAAAGATGGTCCGAGCGCGGGCATTGCCATGGCCACGGGCATGGTGTCCCTGCTGCGGGGAATCCCCGTGCGCAACGATGTGGCCATGACTG
>JAOZJV010000755.1 GCA_029935695.1 Candidatus Krumholzibacteriia bacterium
ACGGACGCGGACTGGATCTTCTTGTCTACTCCGAGGCTCTCTACCGGTTGGAATCCTGCCCCCGCTGTTACAACGATTTCGACCCTTGGGATCCTGTGGTGGCACTGCGCCGCCCGCCCCGCCTGGATGATGATCTTCAGCCCCAGAACGCCCATGTGATCTGCTACTCCCTGCAGTTGGAATATTTTTCCCAAAGCCAGGTTATTGCCTCCATGCAGCATGCACTGAGCGTGGAGATGGGGGTTACCCCATGATTCGGATGATGACCGGTATCAAAGGCGATGTCTTACTTTGGATCATCATGGGCTGTCTCATGTTGGGAGCTTTTCCTGTTGCCGCCCAGCAGACTTTTCTCCAGGTCGATGTTCCGTCTGAGGCCAACAGACCCGTCGACAACACAGTGGCCATCAAGGGACGAATTTTCGATGATGAGACCGGGGAAACCATGCCCTACACCAACGTCTACATCAGCGGAACCAACATCGGCACCATGGCTTTCACCGATGGTTTTTATATCATGCGCGGCCTGCCTGCCGGCACCTACACGGTGAAGGCATCCTACATTTCCTACTCCCTCGGCAGCCAGACGGTCACCCTTGCACCCGGTGAGGTGGCCAATCTGGATTTCCATCTGGAAGTGCACGCCATTCTGGCTGAGCCCTTCGATGTGGCAGCTGAACGAGCCATTATTGAGGTGGAAAGAACAGGCAGCTCCCACTTCATTTCCAGCAAACAGATGGAAGCGATGCCCCTGGACCAGATGGTGGACATGGTGGCACTGGCTCCTGGTGTGACCATGCAGGACAATGAGATTCATATTCGTGGAGGCCGGGCCGACGATACCATGTTTGTGGTCGATGGCATGAACGTCAGTGATCCGCTGGCCGGTGGTGGTTATGGGTATCAGATTGATCCATCCATCATCAACGAGATTGAAATTCTTACCGGTGGGTTTAATGCCGAGCATGGCCAGGCCGTCAGTGGTGTGGTGAATATCTCCACCAAGGAAGGCACTGACCGGGTGGAAGGCCGGGTCAGTTTCAAACGGGATTACCTCTTAAATGCGATCCCCAAAAATGACCATCGTGGCTGGCAGGATTATACCAACTACCGTGAAGCCCAGAATATTGACATCGTCAAAGCCAGTGTCAGCGGGCCCGACCCCATCAGCGCCGGACTGCGGGCTCTGGGTTTGGACCTGCCAGGCAAGCAGTACTGGTTGTTGAGCGGCTCCATGGATATTCGTGACGGATATCTGCCTATTTACAGCCGGCAGAATTCTCTGACATCTCCGGTTTATGAAGGAGATCTGTGGTCCCCTCGTGAGCAGAACAACTGGAATGGTTTGGCCAAATGGACCTGGCACATCACCCCCGAGCACAAGCTGAACATTAACCTGAGCCGGCAGATTGGCATTAGCCAGGGCTTCACTTTGCCGGGTGAAGGTTACGCCCGGCCTTTCATGGACAGCATGGATGAGTATCTGGTGTTCACCAACGAGAACATCCTGTCCCAGGTTTATTATCGCCAGGTTCTTAACGACAACTCCTGGTTCGAGCTGACTCTCGGACGCAACTTCAACCGCATGCACGCCAACGTCAATGGCAACGATGATTTCACCACCTATGAGCCCATCAGTGGCTGGGATCCTCTGGAGCCCAGTTTGCCTGCCGAGTTTATCGCCCAGCCTGACGGACAGGTTCCCGGCGGTGCCGATCGCTGGCATGATCACTATTCCGAAAGCTACACCCTGAAAGGGTCCTACTCTTTCATGAGCCTGGGCAACAATGAGTTTAAAACCGGTATCGATCTCAGCTTCACCGAAATGCAATTGGTGGATCTGCAGACGAATCTGGGCGTGCCGCCCGATGGCAAGTTGGGTGTTAAAGAAGATATTTTCCTGGCTCATCCCATCACCGA
>JAOZJV010000756.1 GCA_029935695.1 Candidatus Krumholzibacteriia bacterium
TGGCATTTCTTCCACAGGGTCCGCCACTTCAGAGCCATCCATGGCTGCATCCTGGACACCCAGTTTGGGGACAATCAGAAATTGTGTCAAACCTATTGCCAGAAGAGCCTGAACCACAACAATGATACCCAGAACGATGGCTTTGTTTTCCAAAAGATTGGCTTTTTTCTTTTCTTCTGTGCCTTCTGCAGTTTCTTCTTTGTCAGCCATGAATCAATTCTCCTTGTCAGGGCTGTTTCTGGCCCGTGAGAGCTCCCAGTTTCCCAGTGACCGGGTTGATAATTGGTCGCACCGGAACATTATCTTTCGCTGCCGGTTTGGCCTCTTGCGTGACCTTGTCAACCTTTTGGAATGGAAGCTTCTGCTCTTTGGGCAGGTTCTTCTTGTCCAATTGCAGGAATATCTCCACCCTGCGGTTCTTTGAGCGTCCTTCGGCCGTGGCGTTATCCGCGATGGGCCTGTGTTCGCCATACCCCGTGGCTTCGATTTGCTTTGGGGGTATACCTTTTCCTTGAAAATATCGTGCCACAGATACGGCTCGGCTGGCGGACAACTCCCAGTTGGATGGGTATTTGGCCGAATTCATGGGAATACTGTCTGTATGACCTTGAATTTTGATTTTGTAAGGGTATTTGGTGAATAATCCGGACAGTTTATCCAGAACCTCTTTGGGTTCATTTTTCAGATCAGCCCCTCCGCTGGTGAACATGAATGGGGCATTAATACTGAAAAGAACCCCATCATCGGTGACTTTGACCGTGACCTCATTTTCCAGGCCTTCATCCAAAATCATCTTTTCCACGCTGCGAACTTCGTAGAGGACCTCGGCATCTTCCGAGGGTGAGTGGCTCGGCACAATGGGCGTATTGAATTCAATAACTGATTCGGGGCTGCTCATGACACCAAAAGCATCAGCCAGAGAGGCGGCTGCCTGGTTGAATTTTGTCTCCTGCATGGAAGAAAACGAGACGATGAGCACGAAGAAGGTCAGCAGAAGGCTCATCATGTCCCCGTAGGTCATGACCCAATCATCGAGCCCTTGTTTGATGATGATGTTTTTGCACTTTTTTGCCACGAAGGGCCTCCCGGTGCCAGCCTGTCGGGCTCATGACCCGGGAAGTATCAGATCATGAGATCAGGCGGCTTTTTCCTTTTCCGCCTCGGCAGCAGCACGCTCAACCGGGGAGAGGAAGGATTTAAGTTTTTCTTCGACGATTCTTGGGGAATCGCCGCTTTGAATGGCCATAATGCCTTCAATGATCATGCCTTTGATGACCAGCTCTTCTTTGGACCGGATTTCCAGTTTTCCCTGCAGGGGGATGAAAACGGCATTGGCCAAAACAGCACCATAAAAAGTAGTGATAAGAGCGGTGGCCATACCGGCACCGATCTGGGTAGGATCATCAAGGGATGACAACATATTCACAAGACCGATCAGGGTACCGATCATACCGTAAGCCGGGGCGAAAGTGCCTCCCATGCCCAACAATTTGGCACCATCGGAATGGCGGCCTTCAATCATTTCAACATCGGTTTCCAGAATTTTTTCAAGGAGTTGGGGGTCGGTGCCGTCAACAGCCAAACGCAAACCCTTACGCAGGAAAGGATCAGTTTCGTTTTAACTGTCATCCTCAAAAGCCAGCATGCCTTCACGCCGGGCTCTCTCTGCATAGCCAACCATTTTATCAATAACGATACTGGGATCATCAAGGGAAAACATGAAGGTTTTGCCAATGACTTTACCCAGGGCCAGGAACTTTTTAAGAGGGAAATTGATCATCAAAGCACCCATGGTGCCACCAATAACAACGGCCACAGAAGGCATATCAATAAAACCGCTCAGGCTACCACCCAAAAGGATGGACCAAACGATCAAACCGAATGCTACGACTAGACCAATTATTGTTGCAATATCCACA
>JAOZJV010000757.1 GCA_029935695.1 Candidatus Krumholzibacteriia bacterium
CTTTTTGAAGTCCCGCGCTGATCATCCGGCGACGCTCTTCATGATCAACAACCACGCCAACCTGCAAAAGCATTTCCTGGTACTGATCCGGTGATGGCAACTCTACCCGGCGGTCATTGGACAGAGTGCGGTGACCACGGGTTTCCCGACCCGCCTGCAGATAATCCACGGACAATGGCACCACCTCCGCTCCCAGCAAGGCCACCAGCCATTGCAATGGTCGGGCATATTCCAGATCGTGGGTCCCCCACCGCATGGTTTTGCGGAACGGAACACCCTTGATAATGCCAGGCAGCAGGCCAGCCAGCACCTCGGCTGCAGATTGGCCCGGTTCTGTTTTGCGCACCATCAGAAACTCACCCCGCTGGTCCTCACCCCGCTGGCAATCCTCCAGGGGCATGCCAACTTTTTTTGAGAAACCCATGGCCGCCCTGGTTGGATTTCCATCGGCATCAAAAGCGACTTTCACCGGAGGACCTTTGATCTCCACATCCCGGTCCGGTTGACGCACCGAAAGACCATCGATCAGCAGCGCCAGACGCCGGGGAGTGGCCATCACCCTGATGTCATCCCAGGTCAGGAAATGGGCTTCCAGCTCACGGGAAACGGTTGTTTCCAGATAACTCATGGCATTGGGAATAAAACGCGCGGGAATCTCCTCACTGCCGATTTCCAGCAGGAAGGGAAGCTTGTCATTCTGATTCATGTTTTCCTGGCTCATTCGGCTTGCTTCTCCTTAAGAAGAGGGAACCCCAGTTCCTCCCGGCTTTTGACGTAGCTTTGGGCCGCCTGGCGGGATAAATTGCGAACTCTGGCGATATAACCCGTGCGTTCGGTCACAGAGATGGCTCCCCGCGCTTCCAGCAGATTGAAAAAATGACTGCATTTGATGGCCGCATCGTATCCGGGGAAAACCAGGCCTTCATCCAGCAATTGCTTGGCTTCGGCCTCTTTCTCGTCAAAATGACGGCGGTACATGTTCACGTCGGCATAGTCGAAGTTGAAACCGGAATACTCGATTTCCGATTGTCCCATCACATCGCCCCAGGTCAATCCCCCACCCCAGACAATGTCCTTGAGGTGATCCACACCCTGCACAAACATGCAAAGACGCAACAGTCCGTACGTCAGTTCTACGGCAACGGGTTTGCAGCGAACACCACCAACCTGCTGGAAATAAGTGAACTGCGAAACTTCCATGCCATCAAGCCACACTTCCCAGCCCAGGCCGGCGGCTCCGAGAGTGGGGCTTTCCCAATCATCTTCCACAAAACGAATATCGTGCTCTTCGGCTTTGATGCCCAGGCTGCGGAGAGATTCCAGGTACAGTTCCTGGCTGTTAGCCGGATTGGGTTTGAGCAGAACCTGGTACTGAAAAAACTGATGCACCCGGTTGGGGTTCTCCAGATACCGCCCATCCTTGGGACGTTTGCTGGGCTCCACGTAGGCCACATTCCAGGGCTCGGGGCCAAGGGAACGCAGGAAGGTGTTGGGGTTGAATGTCCCGGCACCCACCTCACTGTTATATGGTTGCACAATGACGCATCCATAATCACTCCAAAACTTTTGCAGGTTGGCAATCATCTGCTGGTATTCCATCATATCAGTTCGACTCCTCAGCCCTTTTCACCGGCCGGAGCAGGTCCAGGGCGGTGGGCAAACGGTAACCAGGTAAATGAAAACCCAGAAACCGGTGCAAATGAGCCCCCACTTCGCGGCGCAGGGCTCGACTCATGTCTTCAATTTTTCCATCCTGAAAAACGCCATTATTATAGGCGTTGAATTCTTCCAAAGCATTCCCGCTGAGAGGACGGCCACTTCCCTGCCGGCCACAGACGCTGCATACTAATCCGCCTTCGGAAGCGCTGAACCACATCACACCGTGGCTGTCATTGCTGGATGTGGTCTTTCCGCAGG
>JAOZJV010000758.1 GCA_029935695.1 Candidatus Krumholzibacteriia bacterium
CAGAATTGGCCGCAACCGTAGCTATTGTAGATGTATTGGAAAAACGCATTGTCTGGCAGGGAATAGTGGACAGCCGGCAGGGCTCACCGGGTGATCTGGGGGCTGATGATTCAACAGCCCCGGCTCTGACATCGTACGAAACAGCCACCTATCTTTTCATCCTGGACCTGGCCAGCATCATGGGCAGGCGGCTGAGCCCAAAACCGGACAGCAGACATCAACTGGCCCCGCCTTGTCAGGATCCGCCCCCACTGTTGCAATAATCAGGAGACTGCCGCCAGTTTGCCCTCGTCCCAGGCCAGATGTGAGGCGCGCTGGGCTATTTCCTGCAGGAAGCCCGCCCGGTCATTGGGGGAAACCATCACTGTGGCAAAGCTCTCGTAGCGGATGAGGAATCGGTCCCGGGAAAGGGCAGGACCGGATTGGAGACTGCGGATGGGTTCAATGGAAGTGATCTCGCCCAAAGGGATGTTGCGCCTGAAAGGGCCGCTGCGCACCAGCAGCTGGGTATCAGTCAGCCGGTACCGGGTGCCGTGAATACTCCACAATAAAAATGGCACGGCGATTAAGGTTATCAGGAAGATCAGGCCATTGGCCACAGGACCAGAGGAGGTGTCCGCCTGGACAACATAACAGGCCCCCAACAGGAGGACACACGTACCCCACACTATCGCCTTTATCCAGCGGTCAATACGAGAATTAAATTCTACAAAACTCTCCACGGTCATTTTTGCCCCCCCAAAAACTACCAAGTCCTCTAAACACCATCAAGGTGTGAATGGAACTCCTGGGTTCCTTTCCGCAAATTCTTCAGATGATATGTATTTGTAAATTAAACCATCGTCCGGAACCATAACATAAACAAAAGCAGCGTAAAAGGTCTCATTGGGACTCACTTCACGGTCCATGACAGAGATGCTGACAGGCCGACGGTCATATTCCTTATCAACCAGGAAGAAAAAGGAATCTTCCCCATATTCCCCATCGAGAAAAATTTGTACTCGGCTATTTTCCGTGTCGCAGACGAAAGAGCGGCCACTGCCGTCCACATCCACCCCTCTTGGCGAGTGGAATTCACCAGGCTCCTCACTGGGAGCACCCTCCCAGGTGGTTTCATTGCAGCCGGGAGCATTGCCCATAACGTAAGCAGCCGTGGGCTGAGGCGCGCAGTTTCCGATCACCCGGAAAGGAAATAACAATCCCCTCATGGGATCAACATCGTCTTCATTGGGTGTGGTGTCCAGAGTATCGGGAGTGCTGTCGAACCGAATCACCCAGTTGCGCTCAGGATCGGCATCGCAGGCCAGGATCTTGCCCTCCTGGTCAACGGCCAGTCCCCCCACTTCATGAATAAAACGGGCGGATTGGCCACCACCATTGGCCAGAATACCGAAGGGGATCAGTTCTCCCGGAGCAATAAAAGCATACCGATGCACCACACCGCTGGTTGGATCAGACATATACAGAAAAGTAATACCCGAGGGCACCAATTCAATACCATTGGATTGAGTCACCATGGAAACAACCGAAAGAACTTCAGGCACCAGAACTGACCCCTGGAAGGACAAGGAATCCGTGCTATACCAACTCACTGTGGTGTTTGCCTCGTCGTAGACAAAAACACTATCAAAGAACCCATGCTCATTTGGCATGACACACAGTGCAGTAGGGTTCCCAAATCCGGTCACCGGCTCGGCAAATTCCAGCTCCTGAAAGTATTGGTCAAGCTTGCTGAGGGTGGTGCCATGGATCAGGAAAAGAGCACCCGCATTGACCACCAGCTGCCGGGGATCATCAATGGTGTCATAAACGGCAGCTTCTTTATAGGCGTTGACGTTGAACATTCCCTTGGGTTCGGGAATAGCAATTTTTTCACCGCAGCCGGGAGCCATGATTCCCATCATCAACAATAAAAAC
>JAOZJV010000759.1 GCA_029935695.1 Candidatus Krumholzibacteriia bacterium
TTGTACGTAAAACCTTACTCACAGACTCCAGTAGGATTGCTCCAAACTCTCTTCCTTATCAGGCAGCCCATGGGACAACCGCGGAGACCTCTGTTTCAAAACCTCATAACTGGCCCGGTTGGCGTATTTACAAATTTGATGAATGGATGAATACGTCAGATAGCTTCCCTGGTGCTTGGGAGAATTGGGAACCAATTGACGATGATAGGAATTGGCGCTCATGTCGTGTAGCAGAGCAGCCAAAGCACAATCTCCGGCCCCATTGGTATTTTCAATTTTTACAGGCCCGCCCATGAATGGGTTAATATGAGAATATATTTTGATAGGATCCTGGCAGTCGGCTTTCTTCTGACCCCGCGAGTATTCAAACTTATTGTATTGCGGGATGGATTTTGAATACAACATATCTTCGGTTTTCCGGGCATTAACCTGATCAACCCACGAACAAATATAAAGTCCGCTTTTGCCCACCGTCAGAAGTGTGAGATCACAAATCTCCAGAACCTTGGAGGCGCAAAGGAGTGGATCTTCCTCATCCACCAGGGCACTGGCCTCTTCACCATTCATGGCAACAACATCAACATTGTCTTTGATGAAATTATAGAAAAATTCCTGATTTTCCTCAATCAGGAAGCTGGTGCCAAGAGCAAGAACAACCGAGACATTGGCCTTCTTCGCATATTCAACAGCCCGCATGGTGGCGCTGAACATGGCAGAGTTCTGATCCCGCAATAAATATGCGGTGATCAACAACGCACTGGAGTTGGCGATGACGTCTTCGGGGATAAATTCAGGGCAAAGTTCATTCATGATCCCTTTGCCAATGGCGAAGGTTCGCTCTTTGTCCGGAGTCACAAAACAGATGGCCCGGGCCATGTGGCCCTTCTGGGGCTGCAAATAACTGAAATCCACCTTGGAACTGGTGTTGGTGATGTATTTGAAGGCATAATCGCCCACCATGATGGTTTCGCAAATGGTCCCGAGGGCCACCGAGCGATCATCGGACAAGGTTGAATAATTGTGCAGCGTATTGCCCACCGCCCCACCGGCAAACTCACCCAGAATTAATTTCCTGCTGGCGCATTGCTGATAAATCTCTTCCACAACATCATCGGCCAGAACACAGGATTCCCCCACATTGAGCCCGTGTTGTTCAAGGAATTCAAAATCCGCTTCAATTTCAATATCCACCAGCAACTGGTCAATACCGACGATATAAACCTTGCGGTCATCTTCAATATCGGGACTGAAGGCCGGGCGGCCGATCACATCAACCGGGAAATAATGTTTGGATTTTCTTCTGCCTGGAAATTTCATCTGCAAGAGCTCCACTTCAGGATTCGAAAGCAGCAAAGGCACAGGAAAACCCTGCGCCTTTGCTTCTCATTCAACTGAATATCAGTCTTAACCGACATCCTTCATCAATTGCAGCAGATCACAGACACGGTTGGAGTAACCCCACTCGTTGTCGTACCAGCTGATGGTCTTCAGCACGCGGCCATCGATGACACTGGTGCAACCAGGATCAAAAATGGAGCTGTGAGAATCGCCCACGATATCTGACGAAACAACGGCATCGTCGTTGTAGCTCAGGATACCCTTGAGGTAGGTCTCGCTGGCTTTTTTCAAGGCAGCATTCACGGTTTCCACCGTCACGTCAGTCTTCATGTTGGTCACCAGGTCAACCACGGAACCACAAACAGTGGGCACCCGCATGGCCATGCCGTCCAGCTTGCCGTTCAGGTTGGGAAGAACCTTGCCCACGGCCTTGGCTGCGCCGGTGGTGGTGGGAATGATGTTCTCGGCGGCGGCACGGGCCCGGCGATAATCGCTGTGCGGAGTATCGATCAGACGCTGGTCGCCGGTGTAGGCGTGAGTTGTAGTCATCAGACCATTTTCAATGCCAAATTCCTTG
>JAOZJV010000760.1 GCA_029935695.1 Candidatus Krumholzibacteriia bacterium
CTTCGCTGCACCCACCCAACAGACCCAACGTGAGAATTGTGATCAGGATCAAGCCGACAAATACCCGCATGAAAAAACTCCTTGTTCCAATCATTCGTACCACCCGGACAGCACACATGCTACCCCATAGTCAGAAATTCAACTATCAGATGGTATATCGGTTCCAGCAGGAGTCAATTTAAGATATTTTCAATAATTCGTAAACCCAAACCAATTAGCGGACCAAAGTTACGGAACCCTTGGCCATCACGGTGCCTGCCTGGATCATGTAGATATAACGACCACTGGAGACACCCTGACCCTGGCTGTCGTCGCCATTCCAGTTCACGGAAACGGTGCTGCCACTGATCTGGCCACCGTCAATGGTGCGAACCAGGGCGCCGCGGATGTCGTAGATGCTCAAGCGAACGGACCCAACCTGAGCACCACTGGGCATGGCCATCTCGATGGTGGTGCGGGGGTTGCAAGGATTGGGATAAGCAGTGGCAGCAGCCAGGTTGCTCACGGCCACAGCCTTCTCAGCCAGGAAACCAACCATCATTTCTTCAAGACCGTCAACGTTGGTAGGCAGTTCAAGATGGTGATTTTCAATGCTGCCGGTGCTGGTGGCCAGGTCGCCACCGAACAGGAAACGGAAGTCTTCGGCGACGATTTCACGAGCGCGGTCGGCGTGGTCGGCAGTGGCGCCGTTAAGCTGGCTGTCCAGGCCGCGCAGCTGCATGTAGGCGTCCCAGCGAGCAGGGCTGTTGTCCATGAAAGCCCAAGTCATCACGTGACCCATTTCGTGGGTGGCGATGTAAGCCTGGGTGGAAGCGCTGATGATGCCGGTGCCGGGAGCCAGGAAAATCTCGTTGCTGCTGGCATAGCTGCTGGCGATGCGGGCAGGAGTGGCGGGCAGCAGGAAAACATTCACGTTCATCTGGGTTTCGAAACCATGCATGGCCGCCAGAGCATCCACCACGATGTCACGGTCGAAAGAGACGAAACGGCTGTCATCAGCAACCAGGTTGATGCCACAAACAGCAGGATTGATGCGGATCTCATCAGCACTGTAAACGGTCAGAGTCATGCCGTTGTCCAGCTCCACCACTTCAGAAGCAGCAGAATTGCTGGCAGCGATCACAGTCAGGCTCAACATCATCATCATGGCCACCATGTTGGTCTTGTTGTTGCGCTGAGTCATCATGATCCGTCTCCATCCCTTTTGCGATACCCTATGGCCTTTTGCTGCCTGTTCAGCCACACTGTTGACCTTTACCCACAATAACGCAGGTTTTGTACCGAATAGAGGCTCCCAACGTGCTAGGGTAGTCGCTTTGCAGAAGGCCTGCACCTCTCACCTTAACTTCTTTAATATTACGAAGTTAAGTTTGTTCTTTTTCCGTGATAAGTTGAGATGGAGGATTATTTCCGGAACTTTGAATCAAGACCCATGGCCTGTTTGGGGATTTTTCCCCAATTGTGCCTGAAATTTTCCCCACCTGACACAAGAAATAATACCACAGAAAAGATCCTGGTGGGGAATTTTTACAAATTATGTGGGGAATTTTTCATATAAGACGGCAAGAATGAGAGATTCAGACAATTCAGCCATGCAGCAGAACAACTTGGAATCAAAGGAAATTTCGGGAAAAATCTACTTGCGGCCCAAACCACTCAATAACAAAGCCCCCGCACCAAAGAGGTACGCAACCATCTTGACCCCGGAGCCAATGATGATCAGACCATGACTCACTGCACCCAGGGGCGGGAACAGCCCGGCAAATTGACCCACAAGTGAAATGGCGTCCAGCAGAATGAGTCCCAGAAACAGAACCATCCAGTCGGATCCGCAGGTTCCGGACAAGAGCGTGCAGACACGGCGGCCCAATGTCAGGCCCACCACACCAATGGCAAGCACGGAGAATAAAAGT
>JAOZJV010000761.1 GCA_029935695.1 Candidatus Krumholzibacteriia bacterium
AACGGGCAAAGCAGGAAGCCCTGGATGCTGCTGCGATGCAGCCATCTTTTCTGCCGGCACCGAAGCGAAAAACTCCGGCCGCAGTAGTTCCGGTTCGAGTAAATTTGGAAATGACCCCCGCTCAGTTTGCAAGGTATGAAAAGGCCTGGGAGCAGATTCGCAAACAGGGAAATGCTTCCCCTGAAAAAGTTGAAGCTCTGCTGGAAATCATGGAATCCTATTTGGATAACAACTCTCAAAATGTCTCCCCCCGGGAGAAGAATTCCACCAACTCCAGGCCGCCTGCCCAAATCCACATCCACCACTGCCCCGAGTGCGAATCTTCAACAGTGCAAACGAGTAAGGGCGAATTGGAAATTGGAAAAACCGAATTTGAACGCTATCAAGACGATTGTCAGGTCTCTATGCACGGAGGCCGCAATATTACTTCAATCCCGCCGGCAACAAGACGGAAAGTCCTGGCCATGGCCCGTCACCAATGCCAAACGCCCGGATGCAATCACACAAGGTTTCTGGAGATCCATCATATCGTTCCGCGCTCCCAAGGTGGCAGCAACGAATTATCCAATCTTCGGGTGTGCTGTTCAGCTTGCCACGCCCGAATCCACGCGCATGGCACGAACTCAATGGTCAAATCTCCGCCGGCAACCTACCATTGGAGCCAAGCAGCAAACCTTGCACCATGCGGGATGGACACTGGACACAGCCCAGGGATCTGTTTTAGGATTAATTTTTAAAAACTCTCACTGGAGGCGCAAAAATGGAAGCCGTCAACCCGGCCACCGGTCAGCTGATCAAGCACTACCCCGAGCACACCGACGCAGAAGCTGCCGCCATCGTCAGCGCCGTCGATGTTGCCTTTCATTCCTGGCGCCGCACTGATTTTGCAACCCGCCGCACCCTCATGAAAAAAGCCGCCCAACTTCTGCGGGATCGCGCCGAGCAGTACGGACTTTTGATCACCATGGAGATGGGCAAGGTGCTGGCCGAAGGTGTTGCCGAAGTGAACAAGTGCGCCCTGGTGTGCGACTACTATGCTGAAAATGCCGAAGCCCAGCTGGCCGATCAGGACATTGCCACCGAAGCTCATCGCAGCTTTATATCGTTCCAGCCCATTGGTTCGGTGCTGGCTATCATGCCCTGGAATTTTCCCTTCTGGCAGGTCTTTCGGTTTGCTGCCCCCACCCTGATGGCCGGCAACACCGGGCTGCTGAAACACGCCTCCAATGTGCCGGGATGCGCCCTGGCCATCGAAGAAGTTTTTCGGGATGCCGGGTTCCCCGCAGATACTTTCCGGACGCTGATGATTGGCGGATCGAGAGTGGCAAAAGTCATCAACCATGAGCTTGTGAAAGCGGTCACTTTAACGGGCAGCACGCCGGCGGGACGCGAAGTGGCCGCAGCGGCCGGCCGGGCCATCAAAAAAACTGTGCTCGAACTTGGTGGCAGTGATCCTTATGTCATCCTCGAAGATGCGGATTTGCATATGGCTGCCGCCAGTTGCGCGGCCAGCCGTTTGCTCAACAGCGGACAGAGCTGCATCGCCGCGAAACGTTTTGTGGTGGTGGAAAAAGTTGCCGCTGAATTCACAGAACTTCTGACAAGGGAAATGGCCACCCGGACATTGGGTGATCCTCTGGCCGAGGGCATCACCATGGGCCCCATGGCGCGCACGGATCTGCGGGATGAGCTTCACCAGCAAGTGATGGACAGTGTTGAAGCAGGCGCAAAACTGGTAATGGGCGGAGAAACACCGGCGGGCGATGGCGCTTTTTATCCCGCCACTGTGCTGAAAGACGTGAAACCAGGCATGCCTGCCTACGATGATGAAATGTTTGGACCCGTGGCCTCGGTCATCACCGCGGTGGACGAAGCAGACGCAATCCGCATCGCCAACGATACTGTGTTTGGGT
>JAOZJV010000201.1:0-5941 GCA_029935695.1 Candidatus Krumholzibacteriia bacterium
ACCCAGGGGAAACATCAGGAGTCTCATGGCCGACCATCCACATTCTCGCCCCGCCGAGATACCGCCCTCAGGCAGGGTGCTGCCCGCGCTTTTGAACATCCTGAAACTTGTTGCTCTGCTCTACATTTTCCTGGTGGCCATTGCTCTTTTCGGAGCCGCTTTCAAGATGGCCGGCAAAGGATTCAGTGAGCAACTCATCGCCACCACCACCAACCCGGTGATCGGCCTGATGATCGGCCTGTTGGCCACATCGCTGATTCAAAGCTCTTCCAGCACCACCAGCATTGTCGTCGGCATGGTTGCCGGTGGAGTTTTAACGGTCAATGGCGCCATCCCCATCATCATGGGCGCCAACATGGGCACCACCGTGACCAACACCCTGGTAGCCATGACATCCATGAATCGTCGCACCGAGTTCCAGCGAGCCTTCGCCGGAGCCACCATGCACGATTTCTTCAACCTGATGAGTATTGCCATCCTGTTTCCCATTGAGCAGGCCACACACTTTCTGGAAATTTCGGCCACCTGGCTGAGCACCATGCTGGTGGGCACCGACGGGACTAAATTCCCCAATCCCGTCAAAGCGGTTGTTAAGCCTGCCGTGAATCAGGTCAAACACTTTTTGCAGGGCTTTGAATTGGCTGATGGCATTGTGGTAACCATCATGATTGTACTGGCCCTGATGGGTATTTTCTTCGCCCTGACCTTTCTGACCAAAGTGCTCAAGGTTTTGGTGCTGGACCGGGCCGAAGGCGCCTTCACCAAAAATCTGCGCAAGAGCGGCATGGCTGCCATGGCTGTGGGCCTGATGATAACCGTGGGAGTGCAAAGCAGCTCCATCACCACCAGCCTGATGGTGCCTTTGATCGGCGCTGGCATCGTGCCTCTGGAATCGGCTTTTGCCGCCACTCTGGGGGCCAACATCGGCACCACGGTGACGGCCCTGCTGGCTTCCATGACCGGTACTCCCGGGGCGGTGACTGTGGCCCTGGTGCATTTGCTGTTTAACGTCACAGGCATACTGATCATTTACCCCATTGCCGCTGTAAGGCGCATTCCGTTGCGACTGGCCACGGCTCTTGCTGCGGCCACGGCAGAAAAAAAATACTACGCCATTTTGTACATGATTGGGGTTTTCTTTGTGATGCCCCTGCTGTTCGTCTTGATCGACAAGTTGCTGAAGGCGAGCTAAACGCCGGCTTCAGATTTCATCAGGAGGAAGCCAATGGGTTTCGGATCGATTCTGGATTTATTCAAAGAAGATAATTGGAGCAACGACCTGGTTGACCGTATTGGCGAGATGCTGGAATTGGCCGATTCCATGTTCAACTTTGCCAGCGGTGTGGTGGTCAACGGAGATCCGAACACCGACCCCCAGGCCAACCTGTACGACAAGGATAAGCGCATCAACAAACTGGAGCGTAAAATTCGCCGCCGGGTGGTGTCGCGTCTTTCAGTCAAGGGATCCCGGGCGGAGGTGCCATCAGCCCTGATTTTCATGAATGTGGTGAAAGACAGCGAACGTTTGGGCGACTACATCAAAAACGTTCATGAAGTGTTTGCGATGCAACCGGAAAATCCGGATCGTGCCCTGTACCAGAAATGGCTGAGTGAACCCACCAAGGTTGTCAGCGAATTGTTTGGGCGCACCCGGGAAGCTTTCGCAGAAAGTGACGAAGCTTTGGCCGGTCAGGTGATCAAACAAGCCAAGGGTCAGGGCCGTGAATATGAAAGAATGATCCGGGAAATCACCGACAGCTCCATCCCCACCCACGATGCGGTCTGCCTGGTGCTTGTGCTTCGCTTCTACAAACGTCTGGTGGCTCACATGAGTAACATCAGCAGCACTGTGGTGATGCCGGTGGATATGATTGATTTTTATGATGAGCCGGAGAACTGATTTTTCCTGGAGCGTTATGATCATCCCCCGTGCCTTTCGGTGCGGGGGATTTTTTTATTTCAGGATTCCAGAATGCGGCGGGCCACTTCCGCCGGGTTGACCATTTGTGTGCCTGCCAGACGGCAAATGTGGGGATCACCGGGGCATTGGTCCCGGCAGTACTCATCTTCGGGCATGGCGAACTGGGCCCGGTTCCCCAAAGGGCCCCAAAGGGCTGGTTCGCAAGCCGGCAAAGGGCAAAACAATGAAAGAGTCGGCACGTTTAAAGCAGCAGCCATGTGCATGGGACCAGTGCTGGCAGAGACCAGAATATCAAGCGCTTTTAAAGAAATCATAACCTTGCGCAGGTCCGTCCCTGCGCATGGATAGAGAACTCCTGGCAGATCCTGCAAAGACTCAGGCACCACGTAGTCCGTAACCACAAGCTGCACAGAATCGTCCTCGCTCAAAAGGGTTGCCAGTTCAGCGTATGCAGACGGTTCCCAGTTGGGGGAAGACATGCCGCTGGTGACGTTTAACCCGACCACCCGCCGGCTGCAACCCCATTTGGCCGCCATGCGGGCAGCTTCCTGTTCTTCAGTCCTGGTCAGATGAATTTCTGGTTTAATGTTGTTGGTCTTCACCCCAATGCTGCGAGCCAAATCCATGCTGTAATCGGCTTCGTGTTTTCCTTTTTGGAATTTTCTGGTCATCACCGGCCGGGCCAGGGTCAAGGCATGAAAGAGAGTGATCCCGTGGCCCACTCTGACAGGAATTCCCGCACAGAAAACCATGTAACTGATACGGGATTCAGGCAGCAGCATCAGGGCATGGGTGAATTTGTGCCGGCGCAGCTCGCGGACCATGGGCCAGAATGTATCCTGCCGGGTTTCCGGCGTAAAATCATCGGTGATGACGGTGTCCACGTGAGGGTTGTTGATCAGCAGATGTTTGGTGGCACCGCGCAGCAACATACCCACGTGGCTGTCCGGCCAGCGTTTTTTAATTTCTCGGGGGATGGCCGTGGCCAGCACAACGTCGCCAATGCGATCCTGGCGGATGATGAGGATTCTTTTTTGCATGGTATCAGAATTGGACCCGTGCTGGCTTAAAGCAAGTTATTTGTTCATTACCCGCAGCCGGCAGCATCCAATTCCAATAGGCAGTTTGCTGAAATGATGGCTATTCATTGGATTTTTCTGCATCCCTCACACACCGAAACCCCACATTAAAATCACCCCAACTGCCCGCCAGGGCATTGCGCACATGCACCCGGTTGCAACCCGATCCACTGAACCAACCCCCACCCTTGATGACCCTTTGCCTGCCTTTTTCCGGCCCGGTTGGATTGTCTGTGGGGCTCTCTGCGAAATAATCATCTGAATAATAATCGGAAACCCACTCCCGCACGTTGCCCACCATGTCGTGCAGGCCGTAAGCGTTGGGCCGGAAGCTGGCCACAGCCACCGGGCCACCCAGTTTGGCGGCTTTGGTGTTGGCATTGGAGTCGGGCAGATCATCACCTGTGTCGTATTTTTTACCCTGCAATCCTCCCCGGGCCGCAAACTCCCATTCCGCCTCGGTGGGGAGCCGGCGGCCAACCCATTGAGCATAAGCTTTGGCGTCGCCGTTGCTTACTCCCACCACCGGATGGTCGGGAAAACCGGGGCCACTGCGAAAACGTTCCAGATCCCAGAAGATGGGAAGACTGCGGTCGGTGGCCTGACAAAAGGCCTGGTATTGCGCGTTGGTGACTTCGTGCTTGTCCATGTGGAAAGAGTTCACCCGCACTGTGTGTTGCAGATAGCCGGCTTTGCCATCGGGTTTGCCCATAAGGAATTCCCCGCCGGGGATGAGGACTTCTTCCGTGGGGCGGAAATCTTTTGGGAGTTCTGCTGAGGCGGGAGTTTGACTGAAAACCGTCACCATACAGAAGAATACGAATATTAGAGATCGCATCATATAAGATCACCTGACTTTGGGCTCGAGTTACCCGCCGGGGGGTAAAAATATGAACGGCCTTTTTCATGCAGATGCGCATGACATCGACCGCATAGAGTAATAAGATTTTTCAGCTCATTTGTTCCACCTTTATTCCGCGGCACCAAATGATGAATTTCCAAAAACCGCGTATTGCGGCACCCGGGAGTCTGGCACCGATGCTGGTCACGGCTCAACGCCTGGCGCCTTACCGACGGTTTAATGGTGGCACGATTGGGTTTCCCGGGTTCAACAATTTGCGCGTCGCAACTGAGGCGTTCCAACTCCTGGGCCGTAAGAGAAACCGACCCCCTGCTGGTGGTGATTGCGGCATCCTGGCAATCAGGACAACGCTGGATATGAATTTGAACTGGCGAGGTGCTGCCTGCTGCCTGTGGATCTGCTGATTCCAGCAAGGCAGACATCCCTTCCAAAATCATTTCCACCTTGGCCGAACCAGCTGGAGCCACCCCTTTTTTGTAGATTTTTTCCGCAAGAGATTCAAAACGTGCCAATTGCTCGGTGGTCATTTCCAAAGAAATTCGATGTTTGGCTGCCACCGCAGGGGTCTTCAATTTCGGCCGCTGCAGTAAGGGAATTTGGGCCGGGTTTTCTTTCCCCTGAGCCGCTGCATTCTTCCTGGCCCAGGTTACTTTCTGAGCCAATTTTCGCCGCGGGCTGTGACGAGCTTCTTCAAGCCAGTCTCTTTCATTTTCAGAGTTGGCGACTTTGATGATTTCCCGGGCCTTGGTGTAGCCAATGCGCCCCTCTTCCAGTTCCTTTTTCAGCTGGGGCAAATCATCCAATTTTTTGGAAAGGCGCAGAAAATCTCCTGTTTTGGTGTCTGAGAAACCCAGTTCCTGGTTGGCGTAGAGATAAATAGAGGCATACCCCAGTTCATCATAAAGTTTTCGGGCATGAATTTCCTTGAACCACAGCACGGCACAGTGTTTGGCCTGGGCCATGGTTTTGAGGGCTGTTTTCAGGGCCTGGTTGGCGGAATAAGCGGAAGATCCGGGCTTAAAAGGAGTTATAGAGGCGGTTGCCATGTACGCAACCTTTCGTCAAAGGGTCAAAACCATACGGGAGGTGGCTTAAAGCACACAATACGAAAGTTTAGCGAAACCCGCAAGGAAATAATTGGTTTTATTTGCCGAAATTTTACCCCCCGGGGGGCAAATCCCCCTGCCTGCCCCCAACCTTGGGGTTGACCTGCCAAACTTGATGAGCAACCTTCTACCCATGAACACCATCACCGCATTCATGATCGTCAAGAACGAAGAACAGCTGCTGCCCCGCTGCTTTGAGAGCATGCGCGGAGTTGTGGATGAGCTGGCCATTCTCGACACCGGCAGCACCGACGGCACCGTGTCCATCATTGAAAAAGAAGCTGCCGCAGGTCATTTCCAGCGTGTGCAATGGGGCCATCACGAATTCAAGGATTTCGGCAGCGCCAGGCAGGCCAATCTCGATCTCGTCACCACCGAATGGGCCTTGTGGATGGATGCCGACGAGCTGCTTTCTCCCATGCTGCGCGCCCGGTTAAGGGAGATGCGCCAGGGCGGACATCTGGGCGATCATGCGGGATGGGAAATTCATCGGGCCAACCGGGTGCTGGGACGGGTCATGAAAAGTCGGCGCTTGGCCGCCAATTTTGTTCTGCGGCTGTTCCGGGCCAAACAAGGCCACCTCACTGACAGCCTCGTGCACGAAGGCATGGTCATGGACGAAGGATGCAGCATCGGGCGCATCAATGAACCCATCCACCACGATACGATGCTGGAAATCGGGCCCTACCTGGACAAGGTCTCCATGTACACAACCCTGGACGTGGCCAACCCCAACGATAAGAAATTCAACCCTCTGCATATGCTGATCACCGGGCCACATACTTTTTTTAAGGATTACGTTTTAAGGGGTGGGTTTGTGGATGGATGGCCGGGGCTTGTCTGGTGCAGTATTTCCGGCTGGACTTGCCTGCAGCGGGATTGGAAACGCATGCAGCGGGACTGGTTTAATCAATAGCCCGGTTTACTGCCTGAACTGCATCTCATACAACTGCTGATAACGCCCGCCTGTGGC
>JAOZJV010000201.1:5951-6768 GCA_029935695.1 Candidatus Krumholzibacteriia bacterium
TCCAGCAACTCTTCATGAGTACCCACCTGCACAACACGCCCCGCCTCCAGCAAATAAATGCGATCCACGTTTTGAATGGTGGAAAGCCGGTGGGCAATAACAATAGTTGTGCGGTGCTTCACCAACCGGTCGATGGCTTCCTGGACCAGCAACTCGGATTCGGTGTCGAGAGCGCTGGTGGCTTCGTCCAGCAGCAGGATCGGAGGGTTGCGCAGGATCGCCCGGGCAATGCTCAAACGTTGACGCTGCCCGCCTGAAAGTTTCAGCCCGCGGTCACCGATAATGGTTTGGTAGCCTTGGGGAAGCTTCATGATGAATTCATCGGCGTTGGCAGCCTGGGCGGCCTGGCGCACAGCCTCTTCGGTGATATCCTGCAAGCCGTAGGCAATGTTGCTGAAGATGGTATCGTGGAAGAGAATGACTTCCTGGGTGACGATGCCCATGCTGCGCCGCAGACTGCCGAGCTCCAGGTCCTGGATGTTCTGATCGTCGATGCGCACTTCACCAAAATCCGGATGATAAAAGCCGGGGATCATGTCGATGAGAGTACTTTTACCGCCACCGCTGCTGCCAACCAAAGCTACGATCTCGCCTGGTTCAACCTTCAGACTGATCCCGCGCAAAACAGGTTCGCCGGGAATATATTCGAAACTCACATCGGCAAATTCCACCCTGCCGCGAACATTGTCCAGGGTTCGTTCGCCACCACCGGTGGCAAGTTCGGATGGTGTGTCCAAAACTTCGAAAATGCGATCAGCCGCGGCCACACCCGCCTGGATTTCATTGTTCACCTGGCCCAGGTTTTTGATGGGTTTGA
>JAOZJV010000202.1 GCA_029935695.1 Candidatus Krumholzibacteriia bacterium
TCAGCCGGGTCATCCAGTCTGCCAACCCCGGCAGCCGCACTTATGACATTGAAGCTGAGCTCGACAACACTGATGGCCGTCTCAAAAGTGGAATGTTCGCTCGGGTCACCGTACCCGTGGGAACACACCAGGCAATCCTTGCTCCCCAGGCCGCCATCATCCGCCGTGGCCAGCTCACCGGTGTTTGGACAGTGGACGAGCAAAGCATTGTGCACCTGCGCTGGATTCGCCTGGGTCATGCTTTGGGTGACCAGATGGAAGTTCTCTCCGGTCTTGCCGGCAACGAGACTGTGGTCCTTTCCTCGGAGGCCCCGCTGGCCGAGGGCGACAAGGTGGTGAGGTAACATGGCAGACAATCAGAACAATCCGGAGAACCAGGACATCCCCACCTATGGTGGTGCCACTGGCCTGGCTCAGGTCTTCATCAACTCGAAGATCACACCGCTGCTGATCATCGCCACCATCCTGTTGGGGGTGTTCGCCCTGGGCCTGACTCCCCGTGAGGAAGAACCCCAGATCGTCGTGCCCATGATCGACGTGATGGTGATGATGCCCGGCGCCAGCCCGGAAGAAATTGAAAACCTCGTGACCCGGCCCATGGAACAGAAGATCTGGGAAATCGAGGATATCGAATACGTCTACAGCACCAGCTTCCCCAGCTTTGCCATGACCACCGCCCGTTTCCTGGTGGGCACCAACATGGAAGAAGCCATCACCCGGCTGAACAATAAAATGTTTGGTTGCGCCGACATGTGGCCACCCGGAATCACACCGCCGCTGATCAAGGTGCGCAGCATCGACGATGTGCCCATGATGACGCTCACTTTGTGGAGCGACAAATACGAAAGTTATGATCTTCGTCAGTTGGCCGCCGAGGTCAAAAACGAAATCATGAGCATCACCGATGTCTCCAAAACCAAAGTCGTTGGCGGCCGCAAACGGAATGTTCGGGTGGAACTGGACACCCAGCGCATGGCTGCCTTCAACATCACCACTCTGAGTATTCTGCCTGCTCTGGAAATGCAGAACAAGAATCTGCCCAGCGGCGGTTTTGCCCGGGGAAATACGCAATTCACTGTGGAGACTGGTAACTTCCTGCGGTCTGCTGACGATGTGGCCAACCTGGTGGTCGGCAGCTTCATGGAACGCCCGGTGCGCCTCATGGATGTGGCCACCATCACCGACGGCCCTGACGACATCAACAACTACAGCTTCATGGGCATCGGGCCCGCCGCCATTCAAAAAGGCATTGGCGACGAGTTTCCCGTGGGCGCCGAATACCCGGCCGTCACCATTGAAATTGCCAAGCGTATTGGCAGCGACGCCACCCGCGTCTCCGAAACCGTTCTGGCCAAGGTGGAAAAGGTCAAAGGAACGCTCATTCCCAGCGACGTGAACGTAACCATCACCCGCAACTACGGCGCCACCGCCAAGGACAAGGCCGAGAACCTGATTTCCAATCTCGGTCTGGCTATTGTGCTGGCCGTCATCGTGGTCTTCCTGGCCATGGGCTGGCGCGGAGCGACTATCATTTTCCTGTCCATCCCCACCACTTTCAGCATGACCCTGTTCATCTATTACATGATGGGTTACACCCTGAATCGGGTGACTCTTTTCGCTCTGATCTTGGTGACGGGTATTGTGATCGACGCCACCATTATCATTGTCGAAAATATGCACCGTCATTTCCAGATGAAGGGCAACAACTCACTGAAGACAGCTTTGGAAGCTATTCTGGAAGTAGGTAACCCAACCATCCTGGCCACCCTGACGGTGATTGCCTCGATGATGCCCATGGCTTTCGTTCGCGGCCTCATGGGACCTTACATGGCGCCCATGCCCATCGGTGCTTCAGTGGCCATGGTGTTCAGTCTGCTGGTGGCTTTAACCATCAGTCCCTGGCTGGCCATTCGCCTTCTTAAACCCAAGGCACATGCTGAGGATGAAGAAGGATACAACCTGCGTGAAACACCCATCTACAAAACCTACAACAAACTGGTGCGGCCCCTTATTGAAAGCCCGGCCAAGGGCATCATGGCGCTGTTGGTGGTGGCTGGTCTGACGATTGCCTCCATGGGGCTGTTCGTCACCCGCACGGTGCAGGTCAAGATGCTGCCCTTCGACAACAAGAGTGAGTTCCAGGTCATCATCGACACTCCTGAAGGAACCACCCTTGAGACCACAACCCACCTGGCCCGTCAAATTGGCGATTACCTGAGCACACAGCCGGAAGTAACGGACTACCAGATCTATTCCGGCCTTGCCGCGCCGGTGAACTTCAGTGGCCTGGTGCGCCATTACATGCTGCGCCAGGGAGCCAACGTGGCCGACATTCAGGTTAACATTGTGGACAAGGAATTGCGCGACGATCAAAGCCACGCTCTGGCCAAACGAGTGCGCGGTCCCATCAAGGAGTTGGCCGACAAGTACGGCGCTTCAGTGAAGATCGTGGAAGTACCACCCGGACCACCGGTCATGTCGACCATGGTTGCTGAAATCTACGGCCCTTCTTTTGAAGGTCGTGTGGAAGCGGCCCGTCTGGTCAAGGAAGTGTTCGAAAACACTCCCGGCATTGTGGATATCGACTGGTACCTCGAAGATGACCAGACCCGGTACAAATTTGTCATCGACACTGACCGCGCCGCCGTGCGAGGAGTCAGCACCGAGCAGGTGAGCATGACCCTGGGCGTGGCCCTGAACGGTCATGATGGTGGGCTGATGCACACCGAAACTTCCGCCGAAACGGTGCCCATCAACGTGCGTCTGCCCCTGGCCGACCGCAGCAGCACCGAGAGTTTGCGTGAGCTGTACATTTACAGCCAGGCCGGCGCACTCATCCCCCTCAGTGACGTGGTGAATGTGGAAGAATCCGTGAACCAGAAGAGCCGTTACCGTCGTAATCTTAAATCAGTAATTTACGTGACTGCCGATGTCGCCGGTGAACTTGAGTCTCCGGTGTACGCCATCGCCGACATGAAAAAGAAGATCGCCGAACTGACCATGCCCGATGGCACACAGATTGAGCAGCTTTCCACGGTCCAGCCAGTGACCGAAGAAAACTATGCCATGAAGTGGGATGGCGAATGGCACATCACGTTTGAAGTATTCCGTGACCTGGGTATCAGCTTTGCGGTGGTGTTGATCATCATCTATCTGCTGATCGTGGGCATGTTCCAGAACTTCACTGTGCCTCTGCTGATGATGATTCCCATTCCCCTGACACTGCTGGGAATCATCCCCGGCCACCTCATGTTCGGCGCCTTTTTCACGGCCACGTCCATGATCGGGGTGATCGCCCTGGCGGGGATCATGGTCAGAAACAGTGTGCTTCTGATTGACTTCATCGAAGCCAGACTGGCCGAAGGTGTGGAGCTTAAAGAAGCCGTCATCGAAGCTGGAGCCGTGCGGTTCCTGCCCATCGCCCTGACCGCCGGCACCGTGGTCACAGGTTCTTTCGTGATGGTCTTCGATCCGATTTTTGAAGGACTGGCCATTTCGCTGATGATGGGATCACTGCTTTCGACCATCCTGACGGTGGTTGTGATACCTCTGGCCTATTACCTTTACAAGAAGTAAAGGAATATTTAGCAAAAAGGAGAGAGGCCTGACCTCTCTCCTTTTTGCATTCCACGGGAGCAGTTTTTCATTTATCACTTTTTCGTGATAATAATTTAGCACAAACTATCATAATTTTTGCTGTTTTTGTGTTTTGGGGTGAAAATAAATCTGCTTTTTCTTATTATACTGTTGTTTCGCACCATAACTTAGGCTATTCTATTATTAGTGAAAGCAGAGACGAGTACTGAGAGTAAACGCACTCTGCCTCTTCAACAAACTTGCGGCCTGTCGGTATCTCCCTCCAATCCCCCACCGGCAAGTCGTTGGGTCGGTCACGTTATACGTTGACCGGCCCTCTCTTTTTATCAGTTCCGGTTTTAGCGGCGACGGCCCCGGTACCGGTAAGGGCTCTTCCTCATTTCCTCTTCATACAGCAATACTTTTTCTGCATAAATGGCATTATCCGGATCAGCAACCAGCGCTTTCTCCATCCACCTTTTGGCCTTGTGATAAAGCTTCCGGCTGGCGTAACAATCGGCCAGGGAATTCATCATTCGTGGCTCACTCTGACTCATGATCACCGCCCGCAACCCGTACTTGGTTGCCTGTTCCAATTCCACGTTGGCAACCACTGCCATCCTGGCGAAACCATCGAGGGCCATATAGTTGGAATCGTCGAAATTGATCAGTGTGCGGTAGGTGTCCAGAACGCCCACCGTATCGCCCAAAGCAGCCTGAAATTCTGCCACACCCATGAGATCCGCCGTGGCTGTGGAATCTTCTACTGTGTAAAGAGTGACCGCCCGCCGGGCCAGCCCCTGAGCCTGGGGCAAACGTCCGGCTTTTTCTTCCATGGTGGCCAATCCCAGCATGCCGTTCATGACCACACTTTTGTCCCCCTGAAAACGCAGCCCCATCAACCGGCGGTACAAAATTTCTGCGCGCACCAGATCGCCCTGCTCGGCGTGGCGACGGGCCAGATCAAAGAGCAGGCCCGGGTCTTCCGGCCGCGCAGCCTGCAGATCAATGATCTTGAAAAACGTATTGCCACCTTTCCTGATGGTCCGAATAATTTCCAGAAACTCATCCTTGTTCTGGTAGCCGGTGAAGCGGTCCAACTCCCGCCCCCGCGCATCAAGCCAGACCAAAGTGGGCAGGATGGTGATGTTGAATTCATTCTTGAGACCGAGGTATTCCGGCTTTCCGATGTCCACCTTGAACGTCAGCACGTCGGACAGTTCTTCGATCACCTCGTCCTCGTTGTAAACCATCACGTCCAGCATCTTGCAGGGCCGGCACCAGGTGGCATAAAAATCGATGAGGATGGGTCGGGCGGGAGCATCCTGGGCCCGGTTGATCACTTCCGGCCAGGGCACATCTTCGAGCCAGGGCACCCGGTAGGATTCATTCGTCGCAGTGGGTGGAGTTTGCAGCAGCAGCAACAGCAGGAGTATTTTCATGGGATGTTTCCAGTGAATCCTTGGGATCGGGGAAGCCGGGGTCTGTCCACAGGCAAAGCTACAACAGATCTGGCGGCGCTTCCATGATTATTCGGGAATTGGCGCTTCCCATGCGAGCACTCTGATCTATAATGAGATGGAATCAACCGGTCCTGAATTTGTTTCCCTGCAAGGAGCCTCCATGCTGAACATTGCCCTCTTTGGAGCCCCTGGTGCCGGTAAAGGCACCCAGTCCGAACTCCTGATGAAAAAGCACAACCTGGTGTACATCGCCACTGGTGATATCCTGCGCCAGGAAATTGCAGGAGGCACCGAACTGGGTCTTGCCGCCAAATCCATCATCGAGGCCGGTGGGTTGGTTTCCGATGAAATCGTCGTTCAGATTATTGAGAAGAAAATCATCACCAATCCTGACGCGGCCGGCTTCCTCTTCGACGGTTTTCCGCGCACCTTCGTGCAGGCCTACATCCTGGAAGGCCTGCTGTTGAAAATGCACACATCGCTGACTTGCCTGCTCAGCCTGGAAGTGCCGCCGGAAGAATCATTCAAACGATTGCTGGAAAGGGCCAAAACCTCGGGCCGCAGTGATGACACCGAAGTGGTCATCAAAAACAGGCTCAGGGAATACGAGGAAAAAACTGCGCCAGTAGCCCAGTTCTACAAGGACCAGGGGCTGTACTTTCCCATTGAAGGGGTGGGCTCCATTGAAGAAATCAACAACAAGCTGGAAGAAATCATCGACCAGGAATTGCGCAAAGTTCTGTTCAACGTGGTGCTGCTCGGTTACCCCGGAGCTGGTCGGGGAACCCAGGCGCGCAATCTGGCCAAAAAATACAATCTTGTCTATTTGTCCACGGGGGAAATGCTGAAAGAAGAGATCGCCAAAAAATCGGACGTGGGACAAACGGTGCAGGATATTTTCAACCAGGGCGATCTGGTGCCCGATGAAATCGTCATCAAACTCATCGAAAAGCACATCAAGCGAAACCCCGAAGCCAACGGTTTCATCTTCAAGGGATTTCCCCGCACTCTGGTGCAGGCCTACATCCTGGACGGACTGCTGCGCAAAATCAATTCATCGGTGTCCTTCACCCTGGACATCCAGTGCCCCACTCTGGAGTTGATCAAAAGACTGGACGAACGGGGCAAAACCAGCCGTCGCATGAGCTACGACATGGAAACCGCCACCATTGTGCACCGGCTGGAACAACACGAGAAAGTTTGCCAACCATTGGTGGACTATTATGGCAAGTCGGGCAAGGTGACGGAGATTGACGGCAGCGGCACACCGGAAGAAGTATGGAACCGCATTGAAGGGCCTGCTGAAGAAGCCTGGCGCAAGGCGCGGTGATTTTTTAGCCCTATTGCGAACTCTTTTTATCAAGGAAGACTCATGAAAAAACAGTTGCTCGTTACCCTGCTGACATTGCTGTCCCTCATGATTGTTACCCAAGGCTGCACCACGGCCCCAAAACCCGTTTCACCTGGCAGTTTTGAACAGGATCCTTTTGGCGGAAAAAGCCAATATGATTGGTATCCCACCATACTGCCCGACACCCAGGAATTCGTGCACTTTAATTGGGATGATCAGATTTTTCACAGTGGCCAACACTCTGCTTCCATCGCCATCGACCCCTCTCACCCCGATGACAAAATCTTCTACAACTGGACCAGGGTTATACCCGAATGCCAGATTGGAAAGTCGTACACTTTGACCGGCTGGATCAAATCTGAAAACCT
>JAOZJV010000203.1 GCA_029935695.1 Candidatus Krumholzibacteriia bacterium
AAGAATTCACGCTCTGGCCCACCGGGTGGAAGATTTTCAGGCCAAGGGCGATTTTGAAGGTGCCCGCCAGGTGATCGAAGAAGGTCGGGCCAAAGATCTGAAGCTCATGATCAAACTCTTCGCCAACGTTCGGGACCACATGACCGAAGCGGCTCGTGAAATTGCCATGATCGTGGAAACGCCACAATTCGATTACGCAGTGGCTATTGATATGGTCACGGCGGTGGAATTCCTTGCCCCTGGCACCACCGAGAAACTGCCCACAGGTCTGGACAACGGCGACACCAACAATCTGGTGGCATTGATCGGCCGTCGGCAATCGGACAATTCTTCTGTGCAAATCCTCGACTCCGGTCGTATCTGCGACCCGGACGAGGTCAAAGGATTGCTGGCCCAGGACGACCTGGCCAATCAGAAAGAGCCACAGCCGGCCTAGCTTGCACCCTTACCGTAATTGGGCGCTTCTTTGGTGATTTGGATATCGTGAGGATGGCTCTCAGCCATTCCCGCTCCGGTGGCCCGCACCAATTCGGCATTTTTCTGGAACCCGGGAATATCCGGGCAACCGCAATAACCCATCCCGCTTCGTAAGCCACCAACCATCTGATAAAGCACATCCCGGGCCTTGCCTTTGTAAGGCACCCGTCCTTCGATACCCTCGGGCACCAGTTTTTCTGTTTCGGTGATGTCGCCCTGGAAATAGCGGTCCTTGCTGCCTTGTTGCATGGCACCCAAAGATCCCATACCCCGATAAGATTTATAGACACGGCCTTCAAAGAGGATTTTCTCACCGGGAGATTCGTCAGTGCCAGCCAGCAGCGATCCAGCCATGACCACATCGGCTCCCACGGCAATAGCTTTGGCTACGTCGCCGCTGTAGCGGATGCCACCATCGGCCACCAGGGGAATACCATTTTTTCGGGTGACTTCTGCCACATCCATGATGGCTGTGATCTGGGGAACGCCCACACCAGCGACCACCCGGGTGGTGCAGATGCTGCCGGGGCCGATGCCCACCTTCACTGCGTCTGCTCCGGCATCGATCAAAGCCTGGGCCGCCTCACCGGTGGCAATATTGCCCGCCAGAATCTGGCAGTCGGGATACTTCTGCTTGAGAACTTTAACCATGTCCAGCACGTTGCGGCTGTGGCCATGCGCCGTGTCCACCACCAGCAGATCAACCCCCGCTTCAATAAGCAGGTCTACTCGCATCATGGTGTCAGGCCCCACGCCAACAGCAGCGGCAACCCGCAGACGGCCAGCTTCATCTTTGCAGGAGTTGGGATAGTCCAGCTTCTTCTGGATATCCTTGACGGTGATCAATCCCCGCAACTCGCCAGTGCCATTAACGACCAGCAGTTTTTCAATGCGATGTTCATGGAGAATTTCTGCGGCACCTTCCAAAGTGGTGCCTTCGGGCACGGTGACCAGGTTCTCACTGGTCATCACTTCGGTAACCTTCATTGTCAGATCCTTGACAAAGCGTAAATCCCGGTTGGTTAAAATACCCACCAGCTTTTTGCCTTCGGTGATGGGCACCCCGCTGATGCGGTAATGCTTCATCAGAGCCAAAGCCTCTTCGATGGTCTTGTCCGGTTCAAGAGTGATGGGTTTGGTGATCATGCCCGATTCACTGCGTTTGACCCGTTCCACCTCACCAGCCTGCTGCCGGGGGCTCATATTCTTATGCACCACACCGATGCCGCCCTCACGGGCCACGGCGATAGCCATGTCCGCCTCAGTCACCGTGTCCATGGCGGCCGACAGGAAGGGAATACGCAAATGGATGGTTTTCGTCAACTGCGTTTCCGTTGAGATCTCCGTGGGGATGACCTCTGAATAGGCAGGCACGAGCAGAACATCATCAAATGTCAGGGCTTCACGGAATTCCTTAGCCACGAGGCTCTCCTTTAATGGCAACTAAGCCTTCATAATACCAATGAAAGGTAAGTTTCTGTACTTCTCGTCGTAATCCAAGCCATAACCAATGACAAATTCATTGGGAATTTCAAACCCGATGTAGTGCAAGGGTACGTCTTTCTTGCGGGCAATTTTCTTGTCCACCACAGCGGCAACGCGAATACTGCGCGGGTTCCTGGTTTTGAGCAGATCAATCAGGTTGTCGATGGTTAAGCCCGTATCAATAATATCCTCCACCAAAATAACATCCCGGTTGGTGATGTTGCTCTTAAGATCCTTCTCGATCTTCACCACACCGGTGCTCTGGGTTCCTCCGTCATAGCTGGACACAGCCATGAAATCAACTTCGTGGTCCACCGACAGACAACGGGTCAAGTCGGCCAGAAAGGGGTAAGCACCTTTCAGAATACAAACAAGGATGGGGACAGAATCTTTATAATCATTACTGATTTCGTTGCCGAGTTGCCGCACCCTCAGTTGGATCTCTTCGGATGAAATCAGCACTTTGTCGATGAACGGGTACCGGTTCAGGTATTCCTGATCGTCAAAAGTCACGGTCGTCCTCCAATGGGGGGGTTATGTGGTGGGGCCGCCAGCGACCCCGCCTTCTTCGGCTTTGGCCTGCTGAACCTGGGTGTCCAGAGCCCTCAATCTATCTCGCTCGCGGATAATATCATTGATTTTGGTGGCGATCAAATCGATGGCCACGGCGTTGTGGCCGCCCTCGGGGATGATGAGTTGGGCGTAGCGTTTACTGGGCCACACAAATTGCAAATGCATGGGACGCACCACAGTGAGATACTGGTCAATAACAGAATCCATGGACCGGCCGCGCTCGTTGATGTCCCGCTTCAGACGGCGCAGAACCCTTTCGTCTGCGTCCACATCCACATAAAGGCGAATATCCATCATCTTGCGCAGAATCTTGGATTCCAGCACCAGAATGCCTTCAACAAACACAATATCAGCCGGAGCGCAGGAATCCGTTTCCGGCAACCGGCTGTGAATACCGTAATCATAACGGGGAATTTCCACCGATTCGCCCCGGCGCAAAGCCATCAGATGCTCCACCAGAAGTCTGGTTTCAAACGCTTTGGGATGGTCGTAGTTGATGGCAGCGCGTTCTTCGATGGGCAGGTGGGATTTGTCTTTGTAGTAGGAATCGTGATGGATGATTTGGATGGTTTTGCCGGGGCAAGCCTCACGCACCCGGTAAGCCACTGTGGTCTTGCCCGAGCCCGATCCCCCGGCGACGCCAATGATCACCGGTGGCAGAGGTTTTTTGTTTGAGTCATCCATGGGCGTAAAGTACCCGGCTTGGTGGTGGCTGTCAATAACTCGGGTCAATTGAGTTGGGATTTTGAGGCCTGGTGTTGCCATTATTTTTAAACCATACTAATTTACTGTGGTTTTACTGCACCAATTGTTCGTACAACTGACGGGGTGGGGAGTCCGGGAGTCATTTCCTAAGAAAATTCTGGTATGACAAGCCATTGAAAGTATAGCCCTCCATGGCTGATGAACGCACCATCGACCTCAATTTGAGTGATGGGATCAAAACTGAGCCCCAGGTGATTTCTGCCCCGGATGCAGGCTCGGAACCTCCTGAAAAACAGATCGGCCCTTATCACCTGGTGAGAAAAGTTGGCGAGGGCGGCATGGGCATTGTCTACGAGGCCAACCAATTTCACCCCCTGCGCCGCCGGGTGGCCTTGAAGATGGTCAAACGGGGCATGGCCACCGAAGAATTCATCACCCGTTTCGAATCCGAACGCCAGGCCCTGGCGGTGATGGACCACCCCTGCATCGCCCGGGTGCTGGATGCCGGAGCCACCGAAGACAGTCAGCCATTCTTTGTCATGGAATATGTTGAAGGTGTTCCCCTGAACACTTATTGCGACCAAGAAAACCTGGATATCAGGGAAAGGCTCCTGTTGTTCATCAAGGTCTGCGAAGGAGTTCAGCACGCCCACCAGAAAGCCATCATTCACCGCGACCTGAAGCCCGGCAATGTCCTGGTCACCACCATCGACGGACAACCGGCCCCCAAGATCATCGACTTTGGCGTGGCTAAAATCATGGATGATAATCTGCTGGATAAAACCATGACCACCGGAGTGGGTCAACTGATCGGCACGCCGGAATACATGAGTCCAGAGCAGGCCGATTTCGACAATGACACCGTGGACACCACCACTGATGTGTACGCCCTGGGTGTGTTGCTGTATGAAATGCTGGTGGGGGAACTTCCATTCACCCCCGAAGAACTCAGGGGAAAAGGTTTCCAGGAAATTCTGCGCATCATCAAAGAAGTCGACCCTCCGAAACCCAGCACACGGCAGGGAGCCAGGACGGAAGCTTTGCGACGCCATCTGCGCGGTGATCTGGATTGGATCACCATGAAAGCCCTGGAGAAAGACAAGGCCAGGCGATACGAAACAGCCAATGCCCTGGCCATGGACATCCGTCGCCATCTGGAATTTGAACCGGTGCGTGCCTGTCCCCCTTCCCGCTCCTACAGAATGCAGAAGTTTGTGCGCCGCAACCGCATCTGGGTGGGCGCCGCCTCCTTTGTCATGGGAGCCGTATTTTTGGGTATTGCCGGCACCACCATTGGCTTGATCAGGGCAGTGCGCGCTGAAAAACAGGCCCATCGGGAAGCCGAAGCATCCCGCCAGGTGTCTGATTTTCTGGTGGGTCTCTTTGAAGTATCGGATCCTGATCAGGCCAGGGGAAACACCATCACCGCCCGGGAAATTCTGGACACCGGTTCCCGCCATATCGAAACCGAGTTGGCCGATCAGCCCCTGACCCAGGCCAGACTGATGAACACCATCGGCAAAGTGTATAAAAATCTGGGATTATTCAATGAGGCCTCCCCCAAACTGGAATCGGCCCTGGACCTGTTGCAAACATCTGATGGGGACAATGAGGTCTTCCTGGCCTCCAGCCTGGCCGATCTGGCTGATTTATACATCGCCCAGGCCAAATACAAGGAAGCAGAAGAAATTCTCCAGCAAGCGCTGATTCTCTCGAACAAAAACAAGGCCGATAATATTCTGCAACTTGCCTCCAGCCTGCGTGAACTGGCCAGTGTTTACCGGCGACAGGGGCGGTACGAAGAGGCCGGGCCATTGTACGAAAGGGTCCGGGATATCCGCATCGGTGTGCTGGGTCCCAACGACCCCCAAGTGGCCCAAAGTTACAACAGCCTGGCCATCCTTAATTTCCAAAGAGGGCATTATGACGAGGCAGAACGACAATACTTAAAAGCCCTGGATATATGGCGCAGCGTTTTCGGATCCAACCACTCGGACATCGCCAAAGGTTTGAACAATCTGGCGCTGCTTTACCATCACCAGGACCGGTACGATGATGCGGAACCGATCTACCTGGAAGCTGCTGCCATCTATGAACAAATTCTGGGACCCGATCACCCCCGCCTGGCCCTGGCCATCAACAATCTGGCGTTGGTTCACTTCGAAACACAAAACTACCAGAAAGCTGAACCTCTGTATCAAAGGGCTTTGGCCATCAGAGAAAAATCCCTGGGCCCGAATCATCCCGATGTTGCCCAGACCATCAATAACCTGGCCAATCTTTACCGCAACCAGGGCCTCCTGGCCAAGGCAGGCCCTCTCTATGAGCGGGCCCTGACCATTCGACAGGAAACACTGGGAAACGACCATCCTGATTTTGCCTGGAGTTTGCGAGACCAGGCCTGCCTGCACCATCAACTGGGCCGCACCCAAATTGCACTGCAAAATTTAGACAGGGCGGTCATGATTTATTCCAACGCCCTTGGCGACGACCATCCTGATTTGCTGGAATTTTTTGCAGATTATGCACGGGTAATGCGTGAGTCTAACCAACCTGCCCGTGCGGACTCTCTCGACCAATTAGCCCAGATCATCGCCCATAAGGGAGTTTTGAATTAACCAGTTGAAGGGATTCTGTTTCCGGAAATCCTTTTCAACCTTCGTCCTTTTGGAGGGAAAAGCCATGTTGAAAGGTGGCATTGATGAATAAAGACAAACATCCCGGCGCCAATTTCACCCTGGTGGGAATGGTGGAAAGCAAAGAAATTCGCTTCCCCCTGGTGGAAGGAGCTCACCTCCTGGGACGGTCTGAAAAAGCTGCCTTGAAGCTGCCTCTTTCCAGTGTGTCGCGCTTGCATGCGGAAATTCTGGTGACTGGAAACGAGGTGACGGTCAGAGATCTGGACAGCCATAACGGCACCCAGATCAATGGCGCCAAAATTCTGGAGGCCACTCCTTTGCGCAAGGGAGACCATCTGGAGGTGGCCAATATTTCTTTCAAAATAGAAGGAGCCGGTCAACTTTACGAAACCAGAACGGGCCACCCTTCCACCATTGTCCCCAAAGTGGAAATCAGTTGGGATGAAGTACGCAACGAGCAAATGAAAAAGAAGGATCTGCAGTCATTGCTGTTCAGAGTTTTGGCCGATGCAGGAGATCTGCTGACCATTTCCCGGGAGCCAAAGCAGATGTTCGAACCCATTCTCGATCTGGTGGAGACAGCCCTGCTCAAACCCGAACGCATTTTTATTCTGCTGCTGGAAGAAGCCTCTGGCGACATCGTCCAGACCGCCTCCCGCACAAAAGGGCAAGAAGACACGGGCGACCTGGCCCTGAGCAGCACCATGATCCAGCAGGTTCTCCAGGAAAAAAAATCATTCCTGACATCGGACCCTCTCAATGACCCCGGTTATGGGGGCATGATGAGTATGATCACTCAGGGTATTCGCTCGGCCATTGCAGTGCCCTTGTTTGACAATGCAGATGTCATCGGGATTCTTTACGCCGACGATTCCCGC
>JAOZJV010000204.1:0-3295 GCA_029935695.1 Candidatus Krumholzibacteriia bacterium
CTGTGATCAATGGCAAAGAAACCGAATGGCGCTTCAACACCAAGTACGATTCCTATGTGGAAGAAAAGTCTGCCGGTAATGAGTACGCCTTCTACGGCCCGGCCCTGAAGGCCATGCCTGCAGGCGATCTTGCCGGTCCCCACAAAGGCGACAAGGTGAAGCTGGCCAACAAGGCCAAGATATTCTTCCGGCCCTACATGGATCCTCCGGAAATGCCCGACACCCGTTTCCCCCTGTGGTTGTGCACCGGTCGTGTGCTTGAGCACTGGCACACCGGCTCCATGACCATGCGTGTTCCCGAACTGTACCGGGCTGTGCCCTCAGCGGTTTGTTATATGAACGCCAAGGATGCCGGGAAACAAGGGTTGCTGGATGGTGATCAGGTTTGGATCGAGAGCCGCCGTGGCAAAGTCAAAGCGCAACTCGAGCTGCGTGGCCGCAACACCATGCCCAGGGGAATGGTCTTCGTGCCGTTCTTTGATGAGCGGGTGCTGATCAACAAGGTGTGTCTCGATGCCACTTGTCCCATCTCCAAGGAGACGGATTTCAAGAAGTGCGCCGTCAAGGTCACCAGGGTCTAAAGGGTGTCCACGGATAAAGGCATCAATCGGCGTGGGTTTTTATCGTCACTGCTGAAGGGCGGGGCTGCGGCCACTGTCGCGTCAGTTGTGTGGGGTGGTTTTGTGCGCGAAGCAGGAACCGCCCCCCTGGTGTTGAGACCCCCTGGAGCCCTGCCCGAGCAGGGGTTCATGGCCCAATGCATCCGTTGCGGGTTGTGTGTGGAGGCTTGTCCCTACGACACACTGTCGCTGGCCACTGCGGGAAGTGGAGCTCCTGTGGGAACTCCCGAGTTCAAACCCAGGTCGGTGCCCTGTTACATGTGCCAGGATATTCCCTGCACGGTGGATTGTCCCACCGGTGCACTGGATCTGGCCCTGGTCAGCAGTGATGACGGCCGATCTCTTGACGTGAACAAGGCCCGCATGGGACTTGCCGTCATGGATTACCACAATTGTATCGCCGCCTGGGGCCTGCGTTGTGATGCCTGTTACCGGACTTGTCCGTTGATCGACAAAGCCATCGTTCTTGAGTACACCCGCAACGAGCGCACCGGACGGCACGCCATGTTGCTGCCCAAGGTAAAGACTGATGTCTGCACTGGCTGCGGGTTGTGTGAACGGGCCTGCATCGTGGAGGAAGCGGCCATCATGGTCCTGCCCCGGGATGTGGTTCTGGGTAAGGTTGGTGACAATTATCTGCGTGGCTGGGACGAACAGGACCAGCAGCGCATCAAGAATGCCGTGCCCCCGGAGGATGTGCGCCAGCAGCATGCCGTTGACCCGCTGGATTACCTGAACGATGGAGATTTGAATAATGAATAATTCAAACTCCAGACGTTATCTGGTAAGCCGCCGTGTGGTGCAGCTGGTCGTGATGCTGCTGCTGATGGGTGGAAATTATTGGGGATGGCCCATTTTGAAGGGGAACCTCAGCCAGTCGATGCTGCTGGGAACGGTGCCTCTGGCCGATCCGTTTGCCGTGTTGCAGCTGCTGGCCGCTGGCGGATTGCTGGCGGGAAACGTCTTACTGGGCTCACTCATCACCGTGGTTTTCTACGGATTGTTGGGTGGACGAACCTTTTGTGCCTGGGTTTGTCCTTTGAATCCGGTGAGTGACCTGGCCAATTGGTTGGCCAGGAAGCTGAACTGGAATAAGGGACAAACCAACCGGATCTTCCACCGCTTTTCGCGTTTTGTGGTGCTGATCATGGCCTTGGTTTTGTCCTTTATTCTGGGAATTGCGGCCTTCGAGGTCATCAGTCCCGTTGGCATGCTGCAACGGGGGCTGGTGTTTGGTATGGGTGCTGGCTGGCTGGCTGTGCTGGCGGTCTTTCTTTTTGATCTGGCCGTGCAGCGCAATGGTTTTTGCGGGCATCTTTGTCCCCTGGGCGCTTTTTACGCAACCATTTCACCGTTGAGCCTGGTGAGGGTTCAGCATGAACATCATAAATGCACCTCCTGCATGAAATGCCTGAAGGTGTGTCCTGAAAATGAAATTCTGGAACTGGTCGGCCAAGTCAGCGGATCGGTTCTCGATGGAGTCTGTACAAACTGCGGTCGTTGCATCGAGGTCTGCCCCGATGACGCGCTGCACTTCGCTTTTCGCAAACAAGCCATGTCCCTTGATTCGGGAGGTTCCTGATGTTGAAAACAAATACACTCGCTGCGCTGGTTTTTCTGGTTCTGGTTGGTGCCCTTTGGGGGTGCTCAGGTAATTCGGTGGAAGTGCCCGTCGAGCCGGTTCAGGTCGAGGTCGCCGACACTGAACTAAGTTACCGCAACGAACCACTGATGGATGCATCTTTCGCCCCGCAGGCAGCCTTTGATTCGGAAGACCCCGGTGAGGCAAAACTGCTGGCCCGTTCTTTCGAAAATGCGCCGCCCCAGATTCCCCACAATGTGGAAGATCTGCTTCCCATCACCATCGCCGACAACTCATGCCTTGACTGTCATCTGCCAGAAAATGCAGAAGATGCCGATGCGACTCCAACACCGGCAAGTCACCTGTATGACATCCGCCGGGATAAGCAATTGACCAGCTTGAATCCAGCAAATTTCAACTGCACCCAATGCCACGCCAACCCGGCTGATGTGGGTGACCTGGTGGCCAATACCTTCGAGCCGTATTTCAGAACCAGTGAGGCGGAAGAGAAATCAAATCTCCTGGATATTCTGAATGACGGGGTTGAGTGATTCGGTGAGTATCGATCGTTCACGCCGGGAATTTTTGACCCGGTTCATCAAACCAGTGACGCAGGCGAAGACGACTTCGCCTGCGTTTCCTGATGGCGTGAATATTCTGTTGTTGAAAGATCAATGCATTGCCTGGGGCCGGGGAATTTGCGATCGTTGCAACCATGTGTGCCAGCCCCACGCTTTGCTCTTTGTGGGGTTGATGAACCCGCGGGTGATGCAGTCGCGTTGCACGTATTGTAACCTGTGTGTGGAAGCCTGTCCCGTGGATGCGATTGTACTGCGGCCGGGAATAATTCAAGAAAGTGAAGATCAACCAACATGAACATTTCCAGTATTGTCGTCAAAACCCATCCGGATCATCTGGAAGAAGTGAAAGTGGCCTTGAACGACAGTGGTCTCTGCGAAGTGCATTTCAGTGATGAAAAAGGAAGAATTGTAGCGGTGGTTGAAGGGGACAGCGATGCCGATGAAGCGGACAAATTAAAGGTCATTGCAAGGTTGGATCATGTGATGTCGGCGGATTTTGCCTGCACCTATAT
>JAOZJV010000204.1:3395-6734 GCA_029935695.1 Candidatus Krumholzibacteriia bacterium
GATCCGGCAATTGATCCGGCCAGCGCTTAGTCCTTCTCGTGCTTCCTGTCTTTCATGGCCTGGGCTTTGGCCTTGCGATAATTCCCCAGCAACTCACGTGTATCTTCTTCGACGGTATCGAGCTCAAAGCTGTGCCATTTGGCCGTTAAGTTGTCAAAGTCCATGGACAGTTTCCGCTTCAGATCCTCATCGCCGAGATACTGCTGCACATAACTTTTGTAGCCTTTGATGATGTTGATTTTGCTGAGGATGAAGTCGGCCTGATCAGGAATTTCGGGCAGGGTTCCGCTTTCGAGATTATGGCAGAACTGGCAGGTATTTTTTACGCGGCTGGCAAAGATGAAATCCATGTCCATGGACCCGTGGCAGGTCACGCAGTTGGGGGCGCTGCCATCTTTTTCCAGCAGTTGATAGTGATGGCTGCCGGTGAAGGCTTCGTACTGATCTTCATGACAGGAACCACAGGTGGCGGGGATGTTGTCGTAGCGCACGGGCTCAAGCACGCCCTGGTGGGCCTTGTCCAGATCTTTGGTGCCGGACTGGCCGCCGTGGCAATCGGTGCAGTCAAGCTCGGCCACACCGTGAACCGAAATCTCAAAGTCTAAATTGTAATCATAGAGTTTTTTGTGGGTGACTTTGAATTCTCGCGCCTTGTGGCATTCGGAACACTCGTCTGAAAGAGCCGGGGCCGCGCAAAACAGCACCAGCAGGAAGGCTGACAATAAATATAAACGCCACATGAAGGATCCTTTCGCAACGCCGACTGCCGGCGCGACAAAGCTAACTGAATGTTCCAACTTTCATTCAACGGAACAAACCTGTTTCAGGTTCCCGATGAAATCAGCTGGCTTTCTGACTCTTGTCCTGGATATGAACTTCTCCGGTCTCTACATCCACTGCATGTTTGATCAGCACGGTCATGATGAACAGGCCCGTGCCCCAGATGCCCAGGCTGACCATGACCTCGTTCAGTGTCGGCAGATATTCCACAATTTCACCCAGGGGCGTGGGAATGAAACCGGGAAAAACCAGGCCCATTCCTTTTTCGATCCAAATGGCCGCAATCAGCATCACCAGGGGAATGTTGCGCAGGATCATGCCACGGTTTTCAAATTTCCGTGAAACCAGGGCCAGCAAGGCCAGCACGTTCATGACAATGGAAGACCAGATCCAGGGCACCAGGGCGTTGTGACCATGCAATCCGAAAAAGAGGTAACGGGCACTGGCTACGTGGGCGCTGTCAGCATAAAACTCGGTGAAAACTTCGGCCACCAGCAGGAAGACGTTGATCAACCCTGAAATCAAAACCACCATACGCAGAAAGCTGATGACTTTGTCACCCATGGGATACCTGGTGTTGGAGCGGACAACTTCCAGCACCAGAATAATAAAGGCCGGCCCGGCGCAGAATGCGCTGGCAATGAACCGCGGAGCCAGGATGGCGGCATTCCAATAGGGACGCCCGGCAAGACCGGTGTAAAGAAATGCCGTCACGGTGTGGATGCTGATGGCCCAGACAATGGAGGTGTAGACAAAGGGCAGATACAGCCAGTTGGCAGGTTTCTCACCCCGGTATTTTTTGTACAGCAGGTAGCCGGGCACATGCAGATTCAGCAGCAGGTATCCGTTTAAAACCAGTACGTCCCAGGCCAGCATGGAAATGGGGAAATTGAATTTGCCGAACGGTGGCATCATGTGCCACATGCGGTCGGGACGTCCCAGGTCTGCCATGACAAAAAGCAGGCACATCATGATGGCGCCGATGGCCACCATCTCACCCAGCAGTACTCCGCCTTTGAGCTCCTGATTGTGGTACAGATAGCCTGGAATGACCATCATCACCGCGGCTGCTGCCACACCCACCAGGAAGGTGAAGTTGGCAATGTACAAGCCCCAGGACACCTGGTCCGACATGCCCGTCACACCCAGGCCGTGCATTGCCTGACGAGAGTAGGCAAAGGCTCCGCAGACCATCAGAATGACCAGCAGCGAAAGCCACGAATAATAGCGTGGTCCACCGGTGAGCATTCCCCGGATGGAAAAGAAGACAAATTTGACATAAGAAACCAACGAGTTGGCCATGACTGCTCCGTTTAGTCAAAGAAGTAAAAGAAATTGGGATCCGTTCCCACTTCTTCCTTCAGGACGAAAATGCGTTTGTTGTCGATGATCAGGCGCACCACACTGTCCGGATCCAGCAGGTTGCCGAACTTGCGGCTGCCGGTGGGACAGATGTCATGGCAGGCCGGATTCATTCCTTTGCGCACCCGGTTGACACAGAAAGTGCATTTTTCCATGACTCCCTTGTAGCGGGGCCGGTTGCCCAGGTAGTGGGTGTCTGGATTCAAATCCTCGCCGGAAATTTCGGGGGCCACCCAGTTGAATTTTCTGGCCCAGTAAGGGCAGGCAGCGGCGCAATACCGGCAGCCGATGCACCAGTTATAGTCCACCACCACGATGCCGTCTTCTTCCTGCCAGGTGGCCTCCACGGGACAGGCTTTGGTGCAGGGGGCATCGTTGCAATGATGGCATTGCACGGGCATGTAATATTTGCCCTCGGCCGGAACCTGATGGTCGTAATCATGAACAGATTTTTCCACATCCAGAGAGCCTTTTTCCATTTCCAGAACCCGGATGTATTCCATTTGATCGCCGCGGTCGCCCCGGCCCCGGTGCTGGTTGTTTTCTTCCACACAGGCATGCACGCATTTTCGGCAGCCAATGCATTTGGACAGATTCAGGGCGTAACCGAAACGCACCCCGGGTTTGGCTTCGGATGCGCCAACGGTGATGTCGTCCCGTTCATATTGTTTGTTGTATTCCTTTTCCAGTCGGGCCAGAACCTTTTGCTTGTCGTCTGCGGACAACTCGCGAAAGTGCTTTTGCAAAAAGGCATCGAGACTGAAGGCCTCACTCTTGTCCGGCGCCACGATGGCGCCAGCGGTGACGGCGCTGAGAAGTTTGATGAACCCTCGGCGGCTGACGTCACCATCCCGGAAGCGTATTTTGCTGCTCAATGGGATTCCTCTTTCTGATGGCCACTATGACCGATGGGGTCCAGGCGCAACACAGGCCCGGCCAGGGGCTGCATGGAGGGGAAGGCGGGAGAGTGGGGGTTGTGGCACTCAACGCAGAGTTTGCGTTCGGAAATACTGTCTTCGGTCATGTCCCAGAAACCGGTAGTTTTGCCATGAATGCCCCGGTCCCAGTCGCGCAGCATCGGTCCGTGGCATTCGCCGCATAACAGGTGGCTCTGATTGAAAGTCAGCAAGTCACTGTTCAGCCTGACAAGCTTGTCCCGGTCCTCGTTGTCGTGGCAGTCCAGACACCACAAGTTGC
>JAOZJV010000205.1 GCA_029935695.1 Candidatus Krumholzibacteriia bacterium
TTACACTGCCGAGGACAGAGCTCCGGTTCTGGGTATTGCCAAAGCCAGTGAGACCGGTGCCGCCACCAACCTCATCAGTGGTCTTGGTCTGGGTATGAAGAGTACTGCACTGCCCATCATCGTGCTGGGTATCGTTATTCTTGTTGCTCACAAATATGCTGGTCTGTACGGCATCGCCATTGCTGCTCTGGGTATGCTTTCCACCACTGGTATTCAGTTGGCTGTGGATGCATACGGTCCCATCGCCGACAACGCCGGTGGTATCAGTGAGATGGCTGGCCTCGGACCTGAGGTTCGCAAACGCACCGATAAGCTGGATGCCGTGGGTAATACCACTGCCGCCATCGGTAAAGGTTTTGCCATTGGTTCCGCAGCTTTGACTGCATTGGCCATGTTTGCCGCCTACCAGCAGATTGTCGGTTTGGAGAGCATCGATCTTCTGGTGCCTCAGGTGCTGGTTGGTCTACTGTTTGGTTCCATGCTTCCTTTCCTGTTCAGCAGCTTTGCCATGGACGCAGTGGGCCGTGCAGCCTTCGCCATGATTGAAGAAGTGCGCCGTCAGTTCCGGGAGATTCCTGGTCTGATGGAAGGGAAAGCCGATGCTGATTTCCGTCGCTGTGTGGAAATTTCCACTGATGCAGCCATTAAGGAAATGATCGTTCCTGGTTTGATCGCTGTGCTGACTCCCGTGGCTGTTGGTTTCCTTGGTGGAACCGAAATGCTGGGTGGATTGCTGGCTGGTGTGACCGCGACCGGTGTGTTGCTGGCTCTGTTCCAGTCCAACGCTGGTGGTGCCTGGGATAACGCCAAGAAACACATTGAGGCGGGCAATTTTGGTGGCAAGGGCAGTGACGCCCATCATGCCGCTGTTATTGGTGATACCGTGGGTGATCCGTTCAAGGATACTTCCGGTCCAAGCCTGAACATCCTGATCAAGCTGATGTCTGTTATCAGTGTGGTGATTGCTCCTCTGTTGATCTGATTTTCTGACAGAGTGAATTGAAATATAAAGTGCCAACCTCTTCATGGGGTTGGCGCTTTTTTTGAAAAGGTATTGACATTCCATGGCGAAAGTTATAACATATGTAAAACTGACATTTCCGAAAAGGATTCAAACTCATGGTCAAATTGACAATAAGACGGGTTGGCAATTCACTGGGTCTCACTTTGCCTGCAGAGGCGGCCAAGGCCCTTCAGGTCAAAGAAGGCGATGCTCTGTATTTGACCAAGACTCCAGAAGGCTATCAACTGGTTGCCCATGATCCCGATTTTGAAAAAACCATGGAAACTGCCGAAGGTTTCATGAGCCGATACCGAAACACTCTGCGTGAATTGGCCAAATGAGTAATCCCAAGGAACCAATCTGGATTTCAACGCCCGCTCTGATGGCAATTCATGGCCGGCTTCTGGCTGATTACGGGGGTGCTTCTGGTCTTCGTGATGAGGGGCTTTTAGAATCTGCTTTGGCGGCACCGAAGAATCATTTCCAGTATGGTAACACTGATATTTTCCAGCTTGCCGCTGCTTACGCGTTTGCCATCACTCGTAACCATCCTTTTATGGATGGGAACAAACGCACCGCATTTACTGCTGCTGGTGTTTTTCTTGAATTAAATGGGCACCAATTACAGGCATCGGAATCCGATGCTGTAAATGCCGTTTTAGCTTTGTCCAAAGGGGAATTGGATTCTGGGGACTTTGGGAAATGGCTTAACATTTCTTCGGTGGACATGGAGGGTTAGATGATCGCCGGAAAATTCCTCAGTAAAGAAAGGGGCCATGGCGGCCCCCAATAACCAGGGTGCTTTACTTCCGCTTCATCAAATACAAAGTTCGCTCGCTGCCTTCAATTGCTTCAGCTGCGGCGATCTCGAACACCTCACCAAAAGCAGCCTCAAAACCTTCTTTGGTGTAGTTGGGGAAGACATCTTCGCGAGTGGCGAGAAGGCGTTTGACCTGAGAATCGGTTTTGGGCACAAACTCAATGATCAACCAGCGGCCGGCCCTGGCAAAGAAGCTGGCCAGCAGAGGCAGGGGCACATTGTTGCTGATGGACAAATGATGAATCAGGGCCAGAGCGAAGACAATATCGGCTGGACCACGGCCCAGGAAAGACGTGCGTTCGGCATGATCCCAACCCAGGTCCGGGCTGGGGTTGGTCAGGTCCATCAACAGGGGCAGAATATCCTGCTCGCCCTTTTCTTTCACTTCCCGCCAGTTCATCTCCACAGCAGTTGGATCGATATCAAAGGCAACCGTGGGCAGACCCTTTTCACTGGCCACCCGGCTGAAGAAACCGTTGTTGGCGCCCAGATCCCAGGCAGATGTGGCATCGGTCTGGTTCAGCAGTTTTTTGACCAGCTCCCGCTTGAGGGCCAGGGACTGATCTGAATAATTGGTGTCCGAGTAGTAGGCGCCCCATTCGGTGCCGGCAGGCTTCCACTCCAATTTGCGAACAGCCCCACGCAGGCTGTCGATGATGCCCAGCAGAGCCTGCTTGGAGACCTTGGTCCCCTTGGCGGACTTGCGCTCATCTTCATGTTTCTTCTGGCTGGCAGAGTGGGCGTGAAGGTGCATCAGCAGGCCGGGGTTCAGCTTGGTGCGCATGGGCAGCAGGCTGGCGGCAAGGTCCAGGGGGATGCCGTCAATGCCCGTACGCAGCAGCGAGCCGAGGCGCACATCCCGCAGGGCCATCAGGGCCAGGGGAGCCAGGAAGTGCTGGCAGAACTGGCGGTAGGCCACCCAGGGCTGACCTTCTTCGTAAGTGGTGAAGGACAGGGTGTCGATGAGCACCGGCTTGCCCTTGTGGAACTGGATGTTGTAGGCCGAAGCATCTTTCAGGGTCATGCCTTTTTTGAGGGCGATTTTCTGGATGCGCAGGGTGGCCAGGGCTGCGTCCTTGAGCTGGGAAAAAGACCACTCGTAAGGGTAGCTGATAAAGGGCACCAGTTCGGGCTGGATGATGCAGTGGGCATCGCCTGTCTGGGCCAGCTCTTCGTGGGCTTCGGTGTGGGGAATCAGCAGGCCTTTTTCCACCAGACGGTCATACAGGCCGGACTCGTTCAGCAGCAGGTAGTCTGCAGCATAGACCTTGTTGATCTGCCGGTAGAGTTTTCCCTCGTAGCGGAAGAGAAACCCGCTGGGGTCCCTGAATGAGGCGGCGAGGATATTACTCATCGTCGTCGTCATCCTCTTCAATGGCTTTGCCGGTGAGTTTGGCTTTGATTTTGGACCAGTAAAGTTTGCCCGTGACGCCGATGCCGATGACAGCGGCGATGATGCCCTGGACCAGGAAGCTGCCGGTGCCGGGGTCGATGTAGGCGAAGGCGGGGGCGGAAATCAGCATGAGCAACAGCAAAACAATTAAAAAGAGAGGCGATTTCATGAGAATCCAGTTCGGTTGAGGCAAATCCATAATGACCAGCCTTGTTGGGCTGGTTGTAAGTTAGGGAAATGTAAATGGAAGCAGTCTCCATTGTAAAGGCAGATTCTTGTTTATTCCATGAGTAGAACCTGTCGCAAGGCAATTCCGAGAACTCTCTTGTCGGTGGATTCAGCTCGGCATTCCGCCGGAATGAATGTAGAGCTGGAAAGTGAAAATATAAGTTGGTCTGCCTGAGGGACTTGGGTGAGATCAATGATTTGGGGGCCTGGAGCGTCAATGAGCTGGTCAAAAACAACCTGGGAATCATTGGCCAGGACACTCAGGTGAGTGCCGGAGGGGCCAACACTGGCGATGTCCAACAGCAGATATCTGGGCTTCCTGGACCGATTCCAGAGGGTTGTGCAAGTGGCTTTGTCTTTAGTCCAGGTGGTCGGCCCTTCGTGCCAGTTTTCTGTATTGAAGACGCCTGACCAAGGAGAACTCTCTGTGTTATTTGGAGTTAAGTCTTGTTGGTGAGGTTTGTCCAGCAAGGAGATCGATTGCCATGGCCCCTTGTCTGAAGTCGGTGTTCTCTTCAGCTCAACCAACGATAATGCAGCTCCCAATTTCCGTTTGTCGCCACTGGCGGGATTGATGCTGGCCGGTGTATGGGTGGCGGATAAAAGCACCAGATTCAGTTTTTCGCTGATGGGGACTGTTGCCAGATTGACCACGCCATTCCATGGATAGGTCTTGATGTTTGGTGCTGCCACAAGTGTATTATTGGCGTAAACAACCAGATCAGAATTTCCGGGTGTTCCTGCCTCTACTGTAATTTTTAGTACGGTTGGGACACCTTGTTTTGGGATTTCCAGTTGAAAACCAGCGGAACCATTAGTCCAGGCAACGGGCTTGTCGGCCCATTTTTCCGATGGATACAATCCTTTGATCTTTTTGGTGTACTTCCGTTCTTGAATCAGATTCTTGTCGATGGGGGAGTTTTCATCGACCCTGCCTGTTTCTCCTGATCGGATAATCAGATGCGAAAACCCTAATCCGATTTTCCGGGCATCACCGGTTTTTTTATAATCCCTTGCTGCCCGAGGGTTGTGGATAGTAAAGAGCAGGTCCAGTTCATGAGATTCGGAAATCAGTTCTTTCGGCAAGGTGAAACTCAGAGTGTGCCAGCCATTTTTGGTGAAGGATAATTGTTTCATGAGGGTACCGTTGGCGACGACATCGGCAATCACAGGAGGCGATTTCGGGAAAACCGCCGGCCGCAGTTTCATTTCAATCTCAAGGTCCTCTGTGGGGAGCGCATCCAGGGTCATACAAATTCTGGCCGAATGCCCCACAGTCCAGGTGCCCCAGTTTTCATGGTGATAAAACCCTTCTCTGACATAGTCAACCGAGTTCCCTTTGGTCACGAAGGAAAGACTGTCACCAATTGTGAAGGGAGTGAAATCCGGAACATCAATGATCCTGATTTCAATGAAGAAAGGCCCGGATTTGTCGGGATCACCAAATTCGAAACCCAAATCAAAAGTCTTGCCTGCTTCAAAGAGTCGGTGTGGAATTGTGGATTTAATATATTCCGGGCTTGCTGATGAAAAGTTCCAGGTAGCAACGGGTTTGCTGTTGATTGTTACAGTCAGGGGTACGGGTGTCTTGGAAGCACGGTAAGGCCTTGTCCGGATGCCAATCCACTTGGTTCTGGAGTCGCCTTTAACAGGAATGGAAATAGAGGCCTTTCCCCCTTTAAAAAAGCGGCCTTGAGCTTCTGGATTAATCCAGCCTTCATGGTCGAAGGAATCCAGATTTCCCCCTTGGCCAAGGATGATCAATTGACCGTCGATGGTCTCAACGGCCAGCTGGTTCAGGTCTCGACCAGTAGGCGCCCAGGAGGAAGGAGCCCAACTGAAACCGGACACTTCGAATTCCGTCAAGGGGACGATAAAGTCCTGGCCCCAGCCGGCAAATCGGTATTGGCGGTGGTACCGCTTTCGATCCGAGGATTCGGGAATTTCCAATATCGAAGGCCCGTCAGCGGCTTTGCCATAACCCAATTCTTGAAAAATCGTATTGGGAATATCGCCCAGTTGCACAGGGGCGGTGCTGAGATCCATGATGCCGCTGCTTCCCATGGGCTTGACCAGAATGACTGGAACAGCACCACGAATCACCTCTTCCCCAACGGGGTTGTCAGGGATGTTGAGATCGATCTCAAGACCCAAATCGAGGGCAGCCGCGCTTCTGAAACCGACTTGACGATGTTCGCCACAACCGTGATCACCCACAACAAAGATCAAGCTATTGTCGTAAGCTCCAATTTCACGAAGGCGCTGGAATTCGAGATCCAGCATTTTGAGCATACCGATGGCTTGCTCTTTGAATGGGCCTCGAGAGTTGCTTTGTTTGCCGATATAATTCAGATCCTGGTCAAGAGAGAGAGGCTCATGCACACCGGCGAAATGAAACACCCTGAAGGCGGGTTTGTTTCCTTCGGTTGAAAGAAAGGCCATGACTTCATCATGAAATTTGAGGTCTTCCACCTTGTTCCCCCCGGAGTACACACTCTCCACTTCAGAAAGTTGATCTACGGGGTGAGAAGTGTCCTGGGGTATGGGTGACTCTCTAAGGCGAAACTCGTTGTCATTGTAAACCCATGGCTTGAGAAGGAATGGAGACAGACGAAACAAGGCCAAATTGGACAATTGGTTGAATTCATGGCTTTGCATCCATTGACGTCCCTCGGCAGATTTGATGTCCGTAAGGTTGTCGGCCACCAGAGGATCGGCCAGATATGGTTGCCAGGTAAAAGAGCGATACCGGACGTCAAAACCTTTTTCCTTCAGCACTTTTGGTGCACTGTTTGCGAGATAAGCATCCCGTAAGAAGAGAGGAAAGGGAGTGGAATTGTCGAAAGCTTTTCCCGTGAGAATGTTGGGAATGGATGCGTAGGTTTTGGGAAAAGCACTGATGGAGTTAGGGAAATAAGTGAACCCGTCCAGGGTATTTTTCAATTCCGGTTGGTCGGTGATGATTTCGGCAAAGACATCTGATTGAAAAGTATCGATGATGTAGATAAGAACATTTTTTTCAGGGGATAACTGAAGAACACCTTCCTGAGTGAATGTGTGCCTGGTTGGAGTCTTGGTGCGGGACATGTGAGCCTGGAAGGCAGGAAAAATATTTGCCAGTGACGAGATGATCACAACCAGAAAAATCAACCCGGTTTTACGCATGAGGTTTTCTCGAAACCTGAAGGATAGAAACCCAAAAAGGCCCATGAGAAGGATTTCCAGATACAGGAGGTATTGATTCTTCCCCCAATCCATATCTCCGCCCTGAAGGAATCCAAAA
>JAOZJV010000762.1 GCA_029935695.1 Candidatus Krumholzibacteriia bacterium
TACTCCAAGGCCGGTCGCTTTGATTTAGTATTACAGGTGGAGTATAGCAGAATGGAAACGCTTCAGTGTGCTTTCATTCAGGAAATTGATGGCCACCGCCATTCATCAATTATTACCAGCAATATCCCCCCACTCAATCCCAAACCGCAGCAAATACTTCCGAACCCGATCCGCATCGTTCACAGACTTACGCTTCTGCCGCGAGTGCGAAAAAAGAACACGCCCCGCCTCCGAAAGCGAGGCCGACCTGCGACAAACATCTACAGTATAAACCAACTGGCAACGGTCAAACGGATCAAGGTTCTGCAGCTCATCCCGGCAAGCCAGATGATCGGGCAAATCTGATGAATCCGGTTTTCGTGGTTCATCCCACGACGTGTTCAATCGTTTCACTTCCTCCTGAACATCGCCCACAGTGATGCGCCCACCACTGGCCAAAGTCCCCATGCGGGTGATGGCCCCATTAAGGTCGCGGAAATTCCCCGTCCATACGGCCTCTTTGGAAACCGCAAAACTCAAAAACGCATCACGAGCCTCGCGGTTGAAATCCACCCGGTTGCCAGAGCGAGCCGCATACCGGTCCAACTCAAAATCCAAATTGGGAGCGATGTCTTCATTCCGATCGCGCAGGCCAGGCATCAGGAATACCCACAGGTTGATGCGGGCCAGCAGATCCCTGCGGAATTTCCCATCCATCACATCCTGTTGCAGGTCCCGGTTGGTGCCGCAAATCAATTGGAAGGAACTCGATACTTCCTTGTCGGCCCCCATAGGCAGGAACCGTTTCTCTTCGATGGCCCCCAAAAGCATTGCCTGCTCGTCCAAGCCCAATTCGCCAATTTCATCCAGAAAGACCATGCCGCCGTCAGCTTTGCGCAACAACCCGGCGCGTTCCTGTTGGGCCCCGGTGAAGGCGCCTTTCTTGTGACCAAAGAGAGTGCTCAGAGCGTTGGACCCGCGCAAGGTGGCGCAATTCACTTCGACAAATTCTCCAGAGGTAAGATTGCGCACTTTCTTCAGCTCAAAGACACGCCGGGCCAGGGCCGACTTGCCGGCACCTGTGGGTCCTGTCAAGAGGAGAGGATCGCTGGTGCGAAGGGCGACTGTTTCCAGTCGTTCCATCAGTTGGTTGAAAAGAAGATTGCGAGTGTTGATGCCATCTTTAAGAAAGCTGACATGATCTGTTGTTTCCTTGTGGAAACGCGCTGCCAGGCGGTCATACCGGGACAGATCCAGGTCAACGATCTGGTAGACGCTGGAGAATTGGCCTCGTCCCCGTTTGGGTGGAGCACTTTGCAGCAACCGGCCCGGGAAATGCCGTGACTCAGTTAAAAGGAAAGTGCAGATCTGAGTCACATGACTTCCGGTGGTGATGTGAAAGAGGTAGTCCTCCTTGTCGGTCTGCCAATCATAGTTGCTCATGAAGTCGTGCAGGGTTCCGTAAACCTCTTCGAAATCCCAGAAATCTTTCAGGTCCATTCTGCGTTTCACGATTTCGGTTTCTGGCGATACGTGGTGCAGATCTTCAAGCAGTTGTTGAGAGTGGGAATCTCCGGATTTACTGACCAGTAATTCGAGGCGGTCCACAAGGAAGTCTTCATGCTGCAGCAGGGAGAGGGTTGGACGCCAGCGTTCCCAGCGTTCAGCTCCCTGCACGCTGCGGTCTTTTGTGGCTCCGAAAAATCCGATGACGACTGTGCGTTTCATTTATATCTCCTTATAAATTCATATAAAAATTTATACACAAAACAAGGAGACTGGGCAAGTAGTTTCTTGGGGAACAGCCGGCAGAAGTTGTAACCTGTTAAAATAAAGGAAGTTAAAAAATACAAAACTGGTGACTCCAAACAGGCACACAAAATGCCTTATACAAACCAAAGCCAAAATGAAATGGCGGTC
>JAOZJV010000206.1 GCA_029935695.1 Candidatus Krumholzibacteriia bacterium
CTTTCGCCAGCAAACACGAACTGGCCAAATGGGGCAAGGGCCGTGGCTTGCCTGTGATTTCATCCCTGGACGATATGATGGAGCGCTTTAATCGTCGCGATTTGTATGTGGTGGCCCGTATTGCGCTCTTCCTTGATGGTGAATTGGGCCGCCAGCGTCCGGATCTGGCCCTGAAAGATGCCGAAGGCAACCCCTGGAATGAGCGTGGTTGTTTCTGGATGGACCCGGCTCAACCGGAAGTCCGTGAGTATAATTTATCTCTGGCTCTGGAATTGGCCCGGGCGGGAGTTGACGAAATCCAGTTCGACTATGTGCGGTTCCCCACCAATGGCTGGAAAGAGGATTGGTCCGATTCGGCAACTGTTGATATTGAAAAAGTAGCCATGGGGAGACGGGCCGTCATCAACGCATTCCTGGCCGAGGCCCATGAAATTCTGGCTGCGGAAGATGTGCTCATTTCCGCCGATCTTTACGGCATCATGGCCTGGGGGCGCATGGAAGATCTGGCTCTGACCGGCCAGCACGTGCCTTCTTTTGCACAGTATGTGGACATTATCTGCCCTATGATTTATCCCTCCCATTTTGCTCCTGGATTTGAAGGTCGCAAGCGTCCGGGTGACGATCCCGAGTATTTTATTGGAGAAGGCACCCGTCGTTTTGCCGAGCTGGCTGATGGCCAGGCGGAAATCCGGCCCTGGTTGCAAGCTTTCCCGTACCGTGTCAGCCAGTTTGACGGGCAATATATCAGCACCCAGATCGAGGCTGCCCGCCAGGCCGGCAGCACAGGTTGGTGTTTGTGGAATCCAGCCTGCCGGTACAGTGTGGCTTTGAGTATCATGCCCGAAATGTGCATTCCGCAGCCTGTGGACCCGTTGCAGGGTGTGAGCTCGGTGATGATGGCTGGAAAATCTGTTCCCGCGAGCCCAATTGTTGATCCCGCAACACTGTTGGGGACCATGGTCTCCACTCAACTGGCGGGTAAAGAAAATATCGAGTGATTTTCCCATGGCATCTGTCGGATATGGCGATTAGATTAAAATGAAAATACCATACGGATTTTCCGCCAAAGGACCATGCCATGTCTTTCAGCAAGATTGCCGAATCCATCGGTGCCTCCGCCACCCTGCAGCTTAATGCCCAGGCCGGGCGCATGCGCACCGCTGGCCTGCCTGTCATCCACCTTGGCGGTGGTGAACCCAAAAGCAAGGCTCCCGAGTCGGCCATCGAAGCCGGCATCGAAATGCTCCAAAGTGGCGAAATCCGCTACACACCCGCGTCCGGCACCGCAGCCATGAAGGACGCCATCATCGATTACACTGAAAAACATTACGGCCGCAAGGTTGAGCGGGGCAACGTCATGGCCTCGGCGGGGGCCAAACAAGCCATCATGGTGGCCTTGATTGCCCTGGTTGATCCCGGTGATGAAGTGGTTTATCCGGTGCCTTTCTGGGTCAGTTATCCTGAGATGGTGCGCCTGACCGGTGGTGTGCCGGTGGCCGTGCGCCCTGCCGATGGTTCATTCCAGCCCACAGTCGAAGAGATGATCGCCGCCATTGGTCCCCGCACCAAGGTTGTGCTGCTGAACAGCCCCAACAATCCCAGCGGAAAAGTTTTTGACCGGCAGTTCCTGGAAGGCCTGATCAGCCACTGCCAGGAAGCGGGAGTGGTTGTCATGATGGATGACATCTACCACCGCCTGGTATTCGACGGTCGGCAGCCAGTACGCTGTTATGATTGCACCGATCAGTCGGTGGATGATTCCTGCCTGGTGGTTCTCAACGGAGTGTCCAAACAATACGCCATGACGGGTTTCCGCATTGGCTGGGCAGTGGGGCCCCAGAATCTGATCAAGGTCATGAGCAACATCCAATCCCATCAGTCGGGTAATCCCTGCAGTCTGTCCCAACATGCAGCCGTGGCCGCCATCAAGGGTGCCCAGGGTTCGGTGAGTCAGTTGCGGAAAGATTTGGAGAACAACCGGGATGAGCTGGTGCGCCTGTTGCGGGAAATTCCTGGCCTGAAAGTGGATAATCCCGAAGGCACGTTCTATTGCTTCTGCGATTTCAGCGCTTTTGATGAAAATTCCACCCGTTTGGCTGCCTTCCTGCTGGAAAAAGTCATGGTGGTGACGGTGCCTGGCATCGAATTTGGAATGGAAGGCTTTTTGCGCCTGAGCTATTGCGGTGATGCCAAGGATGTGGTCGAAGGATTGCGCCGCATCAAGTGGATCCTCGATGCTGATGGCTCGGCCGAGCTGCAGGCCGGCGATACGGTGTTTACCCGGTGAGTGACTCTTCTCACGAACCTGACTTCGGCATCCCAGATGAGGTTCTGGCCGAAGTGATGAAACTTCAGGCTGAAGTCAGCCTCCGGGCTGAAGCTCTTGCTGAAGGTTTGGGTACCCTTCTGGTTTGCCGCCGAGGTTGTGACGATTGTTGCCAGGATGATCTGGCTGTATTTCCAGTGGAAGCTGAAGTCATCCGTCGTCACTGCGAACCTGTGCTCACTTTCGATCAACCCCATCCTCCCGGAAAATGTGCGTTTCTGGATGAAGACGGTGCCTGCCGGATTTATCCCTGGCGGCCTTACATATGCCGCACCCAGGGATTGCCTTTGCGGTGGGGGGAAAATGACGGATCTGAAGAGCGTGGCATCTGCGCCTTGAATGCAGACGAGTTTCAGCGACAGGGTGCTGAACTGGCAGATTTGCCGCGGGAAGATTGCTGGACCATCGGTGAAATGGAGAGTCGGCTGGCTGGGTTGCAGGTTCGGGCTCTGGGTGTTTTCCAGGAAAATCTGCCAAGGGTCAAACTGCGTAACTTGTTTGCTGATTAGATGGAATAATCATTAAAAATAACCTGGAATATTAATACAGGCTTAATAGCATATTGAAACAATAGGATATAAGTCGTGTAAATTCAATACCCTAGCAAAAATATTGTCTTTGATCTTCCTTATTGATTGATTACTTTTGTGACAAATACATGACGTGTTGATAAAGAGGGTACTGCCCTCTTTGCCTGGGGCTGCTCGGGGAAAAGTCTGCTATTTATTTATCAGGCATGTGGTGGGATGATGGGGTGGCGGGCTCGTCGAGCCGCCCCTTATTTAATTCTGGTCAACTAAATCCGGTTGACTGGAAGGTGATTGACTCGATTTTGGAGTGACCGTCCGGTTTGCAACGGTCACGTGGAGAAAGGTACTTGGCCTATGTTTCACCGGTTGATGTTCCCCCTGGCTTTGCTGTTGCTGCTGGTGCCTGCGATGGTTTTTGCACTCAATTACCCCGATCATATTTGTGCGGATTGTCACTCCAACACTGGTGGTGAGCCCACCGAAGTTGATCACCACCATTTGGCTGGCAGTGCCCATGAGGACCTCGATTGCACTGAATGCCATGCGGATATCCACCAACTGCCTCACCTGGACGATCTGGCCACAGTGGACTGTGGTTCCTGCCATGAAGATGTAGCTGAGGAATACTATCAGCATGGTCGTGGTGTGGTGGGTGTTAACGACGCTGTCCCCACTTGCACCAATTGCCATGGTAGCCACCAAATTCTCCCACCTGGGGAAATTGCTTCGAAAGTGCATCCTTCGAACTTGCCCAATACCTGTGGCGCCTGCCATGAGAATCAGGAATTCATCAAGGCAAACAATATCAAGTTCAAGCATCCCATTGAAGTTTACCAAAAAGGTGTGCACGGTCAGGCTACTGCTGGTGGTAAAGACACGGCGGCATCCTGTAATGATTGTCACTCCACCGCCGGCAGTGCTCACCACATTCTGCCTCCCGGAAACTTGAAATCGACCATCAATTATTTCAACATCTCTAAAACCTGTGGCACCTGTCACAGCACCATTCAGGACGAGTTTGAAAAAGGTATTCATGGTGAGTTGGTTGCCCGTGGTGAGGTTGATGCCCCCACTTGCACCCAATGTCACGGTGAGCACGGCATTTTGGCCACCGACGATCCACGGTCTCCTGTCAGCCCCTTCCGTGTGGCTGAAGCCACTTGCACTCCTTGCCATGACTCAGCCAAGTTGAATGAAAAGTATGACCTGCCTTCGGGTCGTCTGCAAAGTTATGTTGATTCTTATCATGGACTGAAGAGCCGGGCCGGCGATCAAACCGTGGCCAACTGTTCGTCCTGTCACATGCCTCACCTTGTGCTGGCTGCAGACAATCCCAAATCATCGGTCAATACTGCCAACCTGGAAGCCACCTGTGGTTCCTGTCACCCGGGCATGTCCGCTGAAAAAGCATCTGAAACCAAGATCCACTCAGTGGCCGGTGAGGTTCGATCCGGTTGGCCCTACTGGGTGAAAATCATCTACCAGATTCTGATCTTCTGTGTCATCGGTGGCATGGCCGGTTACTGCCTGCTGGATTATTTGCGGCAAGTACGCAACATGATGCGCAAAAAACAGGTGCGGCGCATGGAAGCTGACGAAGTGGTGCAGCACACTGTTCTGGCCATCAGTTTCTCCGTGCTGGTCGTCACTGGTTTCAGCCTGCGTTACTACGATGCCTGGTGGGCGAACATGCTGTTCGGCCGTGAAGGCGGAGCTGCGATCCGTGGTCTGATTCACCGTGGGGCAGCCATTGTCATGACTCTGGGAGCCATCTGGCACCTGTTCTATCTGTTCACCCTCAAGGGCCGCATGTTCTTCAAGGATATGTCTCTGAGTTTCCTGGATGCCAAGCAGTTCTATGGCATGATGATGTACAACCTTGGTCGCACCGATGAGCATCCCCAGATGCGCCGTTTCTCCTTCGTGGAGAAGGCTGAATACTGGGCCCTGATCTGGGGAACCATCGTCATGGCCATCACCGGTCTGGCCATGTGGTTCGAATCCTACCTGGTGGCTTATCTGGGCAAGGGTGTGCTGGAAGTCTTCCTGGTCATCCACTATTACGAAGCATGGCTGGCCTTCCTGGCCATCCTGGTGTGGCACATGTACGGTGTGATTTTCAATCCGCACCTGTACCCCATGAACCCTTCGTGGCTCAATGGTAAAATGCCCAAAGAGATGTTCGAAGTGGAACATCCGGCTGCCAAATCTGTCGGTAATGTGGACAAGGCCAAGCGGTTGGGACTGGAGAGAGACGTCTAGCCAATCCAATTTGAGAAACAAGCCCGCTCCGTTTTACGGGGCGGGCTTTTTTTTGGCGCCGAAACAATGCTGATTATCAGTCAATAATACCCAGGACCAGCCGATACGGAAGATAAGAAAAAGTATCTTTGAACTCTGGGAGTCGGTCATGGCTGTTGTGGAATATTTAAACTATGGATGTTTGCCGGGAAGCCCCGGAACAACTCCAGGAATCCTTGGGCGTTCCACTGGAATCGACCAGATTCTGGCAGATGAAATTGTCCGGTTGTGCAAGGGGTGGGGCCAGCCATCGTCTTTGAAAGAAAGCCTGCCTGCCTTGCTGTCATTCCCTTTGAAGGCCAGATCAAATTTTGCTGCCAAAGGTGCTTATGCCGTGATCAGGGTTCATGGAATCTCTGATTTGATTTTCCAAATTGCTGTGCTCAGTCGATCTGATTATTCCACCTTTGGGTTTAATCCCTTTGCCTTGATTGAAGCCGGAGTATTTCCGGCCTGGGATCCTGCGGCGGTTGCTTCCCGGCGCACCATAAAACCTGTGGCTGGTCCTTTGCCTTTGAGTCCGCCACCGTCACCGGATGATGTAGGTTTGGTGGATGAAGCCCTGCACCAACTTCTGGCTTCACACAAGTTGTATTTGCCCATCGAAGAACCTTCAGCCGACAGCGACCGATGTTTGGCATTGTTGATTGAAGTGATTCCTGTGGCCTTGAAACAACAACTTCGATTTGCCTCGTTCGCACCCAGTTCCGCCAATGGATATCATTTGGCGGCCACAGCCACTGATGGGTGTAATTATTCCGGCTGGCAACGCCTGATGATGACCCTGGTTGGGGGGGCACTGCCAGATAATCTGGATAACTATGTAAAAAAGGTTCGTGATTGTCTGGCCTTCGGCGATCTGTCTGTGATCAGGGAACAGAGCAGGCTTGTCTCCCTGAGTCGGGAAAAACCGGAATTTTCACCACCACCGAAGCCACGGCCCCCAACTCAAGTTGTCACCCCGGTTATTGCTTCGGTGACCCCGACCAGAAAAAAAGTACGACCAAAACGAACCATGACCAGGCCTGCTGCTGGCCGCGAAGGAGCCTCATCCAATTTGGGACGGTTGCGTGGCAGTCGCCGGCAACTTCCCGGTTTTGTGATTGGTTTGTTGGTGTTGGCTGTAACCCTCGGTGGTGGCTGGTCCTATTTGGAGTTTTTTCACAGTGGGGGGGGGATCCAGTGGGACGAACTGATTTCCTGGCCGGGCCAGGGAGAGGAAACAAATTCACCCCGGGTTACCTCATTGTTGGAGGTTCCCAATGTGGGCGCGGTGTATCAACGGCAGATCAAAAAAATTCACCGAGCAGGAATGATTCCCGGGTTAAATAAGGAAACGGACCAGCGGCGCGGATTGGCGAATCTGAAAGTCGAGGCTGCCCTTCCTTTGCTTGAGCAAGTGGATCTGTTTTTGGAATTGTCAGCAGCGGGCATTCGCCAGGGCAGTCGTCCAGACCGGGAAGCGGTGCGTCTGAAAGCACTGGCTCACCAGGGGAAAGTATTGGAAGTGGAGTTGGCCCGGTTGGCAGCATCAATGAAGAGTACCCCTGGTTCGCCGTT